>CBHTVL010000088.1:0-7424 GCA_966096475.1 uncultured Burkholderiales bacterium | reverse complement strand
TCGCGTTTCTCGGTGGGGCGCCGGGGGGGGGCCCCGGCGCCCCCGCCCCGTCCCCCCGGCGCCGGTTTGGCTAGTGGTTTGGTGCTGCTGGCCTGGGGCATGCGATCAACAACGGGCGCGGGTCGTGGCGTAGCGCAACCGGCCAGCAGCGAAACCGCGGCCATCATCGCCATTGAAACAGCCCACCGCGCACCGGTAGCGGCGGCAATCGGAGTCACTGCGCGATCAGCCGAGGCCGGGCAGCAAGGGTACGAAAAGAGCGTCTTCGACTTTGCGGTCGACGTAGCTCTGTGCTGTGCGTTCGATGACATGCAAGGACTGTTTGCCCTGGTGGGTCAAAGGAATGATGATTTTACCACCCACCGCCAGTTGATCGAGCAGCGCCTGCGGCACATGGGTCGCCGCTGCAGCCACCACAATGCCGTCGAACGGCGAATGCTCGGGCCAGCCCAATTGGCCGTCGGCAGTGCGTACGCGGACATTGTGCGCACGGGCATCGCGCAGATGCCGGCGCGCCTTGGTCAGCAGCGGTGCGAGACGCTCCAGCGAATACACCTCGCGCGCCAACCGGGACAGCACCGCGGCCTGATAACCGCAGCCGGTGCCGATCTCGAGCACCTTGTCGAGCGCCCCGCCGCCGCTGCGCAGCAACTCCAGCATGCGCGCCACGGTATAAGGACTGGAAATGGTCTGACCGAAACCCAGCGGCAGGGCCATGTCTTCATAGGCCCGGCTCGCCAGCGCTTCATCGACAAAAATATGCCGCGGCACTTCACCCATTGCCGCCAGAATCACTTCGTCGGTAATGCCCTCTTTGCGCAGACGCTCCACCATGCGCATGCGCGTGCGCTGGGAGGTCATGCCGATACCGGAGTGTGCTGCGCTCATGCGGCCGCCGGGCGTTGCAGCCAGTTGCCGACGAGCTCCATCTGGCCGAATCGGGTCAGATCCATCTGCAGCGGGGTAATTGAAACCATCCGGGCTGCAGTCGCGTGGAAATCCGTGCCCTCGCCGGCATCCTGCGCACGTCCCGCGGCGCCGACCCAGTACACCGTATCGCCGCGCGGATTTGTCGCTTTGACCACAGGTTCAGCCTTGTGACGCTTGCCCAGACGGGTGACCTTGCTGCCGCGCAATTCGTCATAGGGCACATCGGGCACATTGACGTTGAGCAGCATGGGTTGATCGATACGATGTTGACTGAAGCGCTGCACCAGTTCGGCGGCAACACGGGCTGCCGTCTCAAAATATTCATGATCGCCGGACACCAGAGACACGGCGATCGACGGGATGCCCAGCAGGAAACCCTCCGTCGCAGCCGCAACCGTGCCGGAGTAAATGGTGTCGTCGCCCATATTCGCGCCGGCATTGACCCCGGAGACCACCACATCCGGCAGTTCCGGCAGAAGTCCGGTCACAGCCAGATGTACACAGTCTGTCGGCGTGCCGTTGACGTAATAAAAACCGCTGGGGGCCTGACGCACCGTCAGGGGCCGGTCCAGGGTCAGGGAATTGCTCGCGCCGCTGCGGTCACGCTCCGGCGCCACGACGGTGACCTGGCCCAGCGGCGAGAGCGCGCGCTCCAGGGCGGCGAGGCCCGGCGCAAAATAACCGTCGTCGTTGCTGAGCAGAATGCGCACTCTTTTTTGCCGTTTCGGATGTTTACTGCGCCCCGCCTGCCTGGCGGAGTTTTGTTGATTTCTTGTCGATCATGTCCCCGGATATTGCGACCGATTTTAGCACGCGCTCCTGCAAAACCCGGCGCCGGTGCTACGATATCGCCTCCTTAATCACCCAGTGACCTGATCATGGCGCCCATCGGCTTCCGCATCCTTCCCTTTGCCCCGCAACCCCCGGCCAAAACCATCGCCACACTGCGCAAGATTGCGACGGCGCACCTCAGCGACAACATGAACCGGCTGCATGCCATCGGCCCGGACCTCTGGCCCTGCCACAGCGGCGGCCGCATGGTCGGCACCGCCCTGACCGTCAAGGTCAGCCCCGGCGACAACCTGATGGTGCACAAAGCCATCGATATCGCCCGGCCCGGCGATGTCATCGTTGTGGACGCCGGCGGCATCTGCACCCAGGCGATCATCGGCGAAATCATGTCAGCCATTGCCGAGCGCCGCGGCGCTGCAGGCATGGTCATCGACGGCGCCATCCGCGACGCTGATGCACTGGCGATCTCGCCCTTCCCGGTCTATGCGCGCGGTGTCACCCACCGCGGCCCCTATAAAAACGGCCCCGGCGAAATCAACGTGCCCGTGGTGATCGGCGATGCCGTCATCAATCCCGGTGACATCATCATCGGTGATGACGACGGACTGCTCGCCCTGCCCCAGGCGCTGGCCGACGAAACCATCGCGCTGGCCCAGATCCAGGCCAAAAAAGAAGCTGCGATGCTCAAAACCATCCGCGGCAAGGGCAAACTGGACCGCCGCTGGGTCGACGAAACCCTGCGCGAAAAAGGCTGCGTCATTCCGCCCAGGATGCGCAGTTAAAGACCGGTAACGCCGGGTTCATCAGGACCCGGCGTACTGCCTGCTCCGCCACCCCGATGGATTTCGAATTCTCCGACGAGCAGCGCGCCATCCGCGATGCCGTCGCCCGTACCTGCGCACGCTTTGGCGGCGACTACTGGCTGCATCACGACCGCGATGGCGGCTTCCCGCACGAATTCCACGCCGCCATCGCCGATGACGGCTGGCTGGGCATCGCGATGCCCGAAGCTCATGGCGGCAGCGGACTCGGCATCACCGAAGCAGCACTGATGATGGAAACCATCGCCGCTTCGGGCGCCGGATTCTCCGGTGCATCCGCGGTGCACATGAACATCTTCGGTCTGCATCCGGTGGTGGTTTATGCCTCCGATGCGCAAAAGGCTCGCTGGCTGCCGCCGCTGATCGCAGGAAAAGACAAAGCCTGCTTCGGCGTGACTGAACCGGGCGCCGGACTCAACACCACCCGGCTGACCACCAAGGCGGTGCGCGACGGCGATGACTATGTCATTTCCGGACAGAAAGTGTGGATCTCCACCGCGCAGGTCGCCAACAAGATCCTGTTGCTCGCGCGCACCACGCCGATTGAAGAGACCACCAATCCCGTTGACGGCCTCTCGCTGTTTTATGCCGACATCGACCGCAAGACTTTTGAAGCGCGAGCCATCGACAAAATGGGGCGCAAGGCCGTCGACTCCAACCAGGTGTTCATCGACGGCATGCGCGTTCCTGTCGCAGATCGCATCGGCGAAGAAGGCAAAGGGTTCCGCTACATCCTCGACGGGCTCAACCCCGAGCGCATCCTGGTTGCGGCGGAAGCCGTCGGCCTCGGGCGCGTCGCACTGCAAAGCGCTGCGCGATATGCCGGCGAACGCATCGTGTTTGATCGGCCGATCGGACAGAATCAGTCGATCCAGCATCCACTGGCACAGCGCTGGATCGAACTTGAAGCGGCCTCACTGCTGACCTATCGCGCCGCGGCGCTGTATGACGCCGGAAAACCCTGCGGCGCCGAAGCCAATGCCGCGAAATACTTTGCCGGTGAAGCGGGATTCAAGGCCTGTGAAACAGCAGTGCTGACGCATGGCGGCATGGGTTATGCCAGGGAATTCCATGTCGAGCGTTACTTCCGCGAGGCAATGATCCCGCGCATCGCACCGGTCAGCTCGCAGTTGATCCTCTGCCATATCGCGGAGCGGGTTCTGGGCCTGCCAAAATCCTATTGAGCCCGACCGCGCGCCGAGACAATATGGTTATAAGTATTTGTTTTATTTTGTTATTTTTCAATGACCGCATAAGGCCGGTCATGCTGCAGCGAAGGCATCATGCCGCGGATTTTCGCCACGCGCGCGGGATCGATTTCAGCATAGATGATGCCCGGCTCTTCACCGGCATCAGCCAGCACCTCGCCCCAGGGATCAACAATCAGCGCATGACCGTAAGTCTGACGGTTGCCCCCATGATCACCGCACATCGCCGGCGCCAGCACATAGGCGGCATTCTCGATCGCGCGTGACTTGAGTAGCGTGTGCCAGTGCACCTTGCCGGTCTGGCGCTGGAATGAAGACGGCACCGAAAGATATTCAGCACCCTGCTGCGCCAGCGAACGATACAAATGCGGAAAGCGCACGTCGTAGCAGATGGTCATGCCAAGTTTGCCCCAGGGCGTCGTTGTAATTACGCCCTGCTCCCCCGGCCGGTATGCCGAAGACTCACGGATGACTTTGCCGTCCGGCAGCGTGACGTCAAACATGTGAATCTTGTCGTAGGTGGCGGCGATACGGCCGTCAGCGGCAATCAGGCAGGAGCGGTTGACGATACGGTCATCATCCGATTGCAGCGTCAATGACCCGGCCAGCAGCCAGATATTCAACTGCGCCGCCAGAGCCTGCAATTCAGGCAACACGCTGCCGCCATCGGCAGGCAGCGCACCTTCACGCATCACGCGACCGCTGCCGTCCATCATCAGACAATACTCGGGCGACAGCACGAATTGCACACCGTTGCCGGCCGCTTCGGTCACCATCTGCTTGAGTTGCCGGAGATTGGCTGCAAGATCGCTGCCGCTGTTCATTTGCAGGCAGGCAGCGCGGAATGGCGTGGTCATTTTCAAATCCGGATTTCAGGAAAAAAGGATCTTACTGCAAACGGCATGTGACATCAGCAGCGGCAGACTTTAGGATATGCACATCAGCATCGCCATCTGAACTGCAAACAGGATATCCGTCATGCTTCTCCCGCTGCCCGGTCGCAACATCGCCTATGACATCGTCGGTCCGGAACACGCCCCGGTCGTCGTCTTTTCCCACTCACTCGCAGCCGACCTCGGCATGTGGGCGGAACAGGTGCCGGCACTGCTTGCCGCCGGTTATCGCGCATTGCGCATGGATTTGCGCGGCCATGGCGGCAGCGGCGCACCGCCCGGACCGTACACCATTGACCAACTGGCCGAAGACGTCATTCTCATACTGGATGCCATCGGCGAAAAACAATGTCATTTTGTCGGCCTCTCGATCGGCGGCATGATCGGCCAGTCGCTGGGCATCCGTTACGCCGACCGCATCAAATCGCTGATGCTCTGTGATACGCAGGCCGCCTCGCCTGCCGATGCCGCTTCACGCTGGGGACCGCGCATTGAAGCCATACTGAGAGCGAATTCACTCGAACCCATTGCCGATGCAACTATGGCGCGCTGGCTGACTGCCGATTACAGGAAAGCGCATCCGGGTCGCTGGCAGCAGATCCGCGACACCATTGCCGGTTGCACGCCGGCCGGCTATATCGGCTGCGCCCAAGCGATCGGCAATTTCAATTTCATCAAACAGCTGCCCTCTGTCAAAACGCCGGCACTGGTGGTCTGCGGCACCGAAGATCCTGCCGGCTCACCCGAAGAGGTCAAACATATCGCCAGTCTGTTCGGCAACGGCCGCTACGGCGAATTCCCCGGCGCGCGCCATCTGCCCAATATGGAGCAGCCTGATGCCTTCAACAAGATGATGCTGGAGTGGATCAACGAGAATCAATAGCGGAACGGATACCGCAATGAAAAAGGGCTCCTGACGGAGCCCTTCTTTTTGATCTGGTCGGGGCGAGAGGATTTGAACCTCCGACCACCTGCACCCCATGCAGGTACGCTACCAGGCTGCGCTACGCCCCGAGGCGCGGATTATACAACAGGGTAAAGCCAAGCTCTAAGCGCGTCGATTTCAGGCGCGGAGCTGGTCAATGATGTTTTTCAGATCCTGGCGCAGCTGCGTCATCGCAGGCTTGGTGGCGGCGGCCGAAGCTGCGGGTGTGCGCGCCGAACGTGCCGGCTCATTGGCCAGCTCATCCAGACGGTTGCGTGCACCACTGATGGTGAAACCCTGGTCGTAAAGCAGTTCGCGGATGCGGCGGATCAGCAGCACTTCATGGTGTTGGTAATAACGGCGATTGCCACGGCGCTTGACCGGGCGAAGCTGGGTGAATTCCTGCTCCCAATAGCGCAACACGTGCGGCTTGACGCCGCACAGTTCGCTCACTTCACCGATCGTGAAATAACGTTTTGCCGGGATCGGCGGAAGCTGCGGCTTAAGGCTTGCGCTGGCTTCCATGGAAATGCTGTTCCACCATCGACTTGAGTTTCTGTGATGCGTGGAACGTCACAACGCGACGTGCGGAAATCGGAATTTCCTCGCCGGTTTTCGGGTTGCGGCCGGGACGCTGGGGCTTGTCACGCAGCTGGAAGTTGCCAAAACCCGAAAGTTTGACCCCCCTGCCGTTTTCAAGCGCAGCGCGGACTTCGTCGAAGAAGGACTCAACCATGTCCTTGGCTTCGCGCTTGTTGAAACCCACCTTCTCAAACAGAAGATCGGCGAGTTCCGCTTTGGTTAACGTCATGTTGTCCCCTCTCAACGAAGCTTAGCGTTAAACTTTTCTTGCAGAATCCGGCGCAGTTCGGCTACCGCTTTTTCGGCTTCTGCGTCCGTCAAGGTTTTTTGAGTATCCTGCAATAACACACTGAATGCAAGACTTTTTTTCCCTTCCTGCACCCCTTTTCCCCGGTATAAATCGAACAGCGTGACGTCCCTCAAAATAGCCGGTCCGTTACGCCTCAATTCGGTGCTGATCGCATCAAATTGGACGTTCTCGTCGAATTCGGCGGCCAGATCGCGGCGAATCGCCGGAAATTTCGCGATTTCACGATAACCGGGCAAGGCACGGTGCTCCAGTGCCTGCAGCCCGATTTCAAACAATACCGGGGCCGCCGGCAGGTCATATTTGCGCTGCCACCTCGGATGCAGTTCGCCGATCCATCCGGCGTCCTTCCCGTCAATCACGATCACCGCTGATTTTCCGGGATGCAGAGCCGGGTGTTCCTGAGCACGCAGCGAAAAGACCTGCGGCGCCAGCAAGACTTCCAGGTCGGCCTTGATGTCAAAGAAGTCTACCGGACGTTCCGGCTGCCCCCACTGCATCGGCGTCGCGGTGCCAAAGGCCATTGCCGCAACACGCCAGGGTTGCGGCAGCCCCTCCGCATTGATAAAGCAGCGGCCGATCTCGAACAGGCGCACACGCGATTGTTTATGGCTGCTGTTGAAAGCAACGGCCTGCACCAGCCCGCCGATCAGACTGGAACGCATGACGCTCATCTGACTGGCAATCGGATTGGCCAGCGTCACCGGATCTGCATTGCCGCAGAAATCCGCCTCCCAGGCACGATCCACAAAACTGTAGGTCACGACTTCCTGATAATCGAGTGTCGCGAGCGCACGGCGCACCATCGCCGGACTGCGCCGGGTTTCAGCAACCGGTTGCAACGCAGCCGGTGCTGGCGGCAACTGCGCCGGAATATTGGCGTAACCGTAGACCCGGGCCAGCTCTTCGATCAGGTCTTCTTCGATAGTGATGTCAAAACGATGGCTGGGCGGAGTCGCTTCGATG
>CBHTVL010000087.1:0-7464 GCA_966096475.1 uncultured Burkholderiales bacterium | reverse complement strand
GCCGCGAAGAGCTCATCGGCATGCTGGCCAGCAGCCTGGCCCATCCCGAGGAGCGGGGTGACGAGAGCCTGTTCCGCGAGCGCTTGCTGCATGGCGATGCAGAGAGTCTGTCCGTTGAAAAAAGATATCTGCGCAAGGATGGCACGGTGATCTGGGCCAACCGCACGGTGTCGCTGGTCCGGGACATCACAGGTGAGCCGTTGTATTTCCTGCACGTTGTCGAGGACATCACCGACCGCAAGCGGCTGGAGGAAGAGTTGCGGGAAATGGCGGCCACCGATGCCCTGACCGGATTGCCCAATCGCCGCGCTTTCATGAGCCGTCTGGAGGAGGAGTTTGCACGGATCCGCCGCTTTGACTCGATGCAGGTTGCGGTGCTGATGATCGATCTGGATCATTTCAAGAATATCAATGACAGCTGCGGTCATGCCGGTGGCGATGTGGTGCTGCGCCAGGTCGCGATGCTGATTCGCGATGAAACGCGCCGCGTTGACCTGTGCAGCCGCATCGGGGGTGAGGAGTTCGCGGTGTTGCTCGTCGGCGCGTCGCCGGCGGCAGCGCGCGAGTTTGCCGAGCGTTTGCGCGGCAAGATTGCGGCGGCTGTGCATATGCATGAGGGACGGACAATGGCGGTGACTGCCAGTATCGGCATTGCCGCGATGAAAGCCGCCGATTCTTCGGCCGATGCCGCCCTGCTGCGTGCCGATGCCGCGCTGTATCTGGCCAAGGACGGCGGCCGCAATCAGGTTGTGCTGTCTGCGGAAGGCGGAGCGGACAGCGGCGATTCAGCCGCCCGGGGCGCTTAGCGCTGTCGTGGTGAGTTGACCAGGCGCAAGGGCTGTCCCGAAGCAAAAGCCGCGGCGTTGGTGAAGGCCTCGCCGAAATACAGTTCGTAGGTGTCGCGCTCCAGCCAGGCGCTGTGCGCCGTGCACAGGGCGTTATCCAGTGCCAGCAGCGGGTGTTTGCCGTCGAGCACCGGTTCGTTTTCATACACGTCAACGGCAGCGTATCCCGGCCGCCGGTTGCGCAGCGCGGTTTCCAGCGCGCCCGGCGCAATCAGTTCGGCGCGTGCGGTGTTGACCAGCAGCGCGCCCGGTTTCATGCGTGCGAGATGTTCTGCATTGACGATGCCGCGGGTGTCTTTGGTCAGGCGCACCATCAGCGTCAGTACATCGGATTGTTCAAACAGTTCATCCTGGCTGGATGCGGTTTCGTAACCGGCGGCGCGCGCGGCATTCAGCGAGTTTTCGCGCCCCCAGACCAGCACGCGCATGCCGAAGCTCGCGCCGGTGGCGGCAACCAGTGCGCCGATGGTGCCGAGGCCGAATACGCCCAGCGTGCGGCCTTTCAGTCCGGTGCTGAAGCGGTTGCGCCAGCGGCCGCTTTTCATCATTGCGGTTTGAGCGGGAAATTCGCGCAGGCTGCCGAGAATCATTGCCCAGGTGTGTTCGGCGACGGTGTAGGGGGAGGCGTGGCTGCCGGCGGCGACGGCAATGCCCAGTTCGTTGCAGGCTTCAATGTCGATGTGGTGGCAGCTGCGGCCGGTCTGGCTGAACAGCTTCAGTTTCGGCAGCTGGCTGATGATGTCGCGGGTAAAACGGCTGCGTTCGCGGATCGGGACGATGATCTCGGCGTCGCGCAGATTGCGCACAAGGTCTGCGGCGGGCGGTGCAGCGTCGTTATAAATGCGCACCTCGTGACCGTCGAGCAGCTTGATGCAGTCCAGCGTGCGGACCAGATTATGGTAGTCGTCGGGAATGGCGATGATCATGGTGATTCGGCATTGAAAGTCGGGCGTTGTCGAAGGGCAATCAGGTTACAATATTTCGCTGTTTTCCGGTCACCGCAGTCCAATACACGCAAGCCATCCCATGGAACACATCAAACGCGTCGAAGAAGAATTTACCCGTCAGGCTCAGACATTCGATGCCTATGCACCGAAGGCGGATGACCGGGTGGAAGACCGCTTCCGTGATGCGCTCGGCGATGCCGCAAAGGGCGTGATCCTCGATCTCGCCTGTGGTCCGGGCGTGGTGACCGCCGCTGTCGCCAAAGGCGCCAAGAAGGCGGTCGGATTCGATGTCACGCCGGCGATGCTGGAAAAAGCGCGCAAGCGCTGTGCGGAAGCCGGATTGACCAATGTCGAGTTCAAACACGGCAACGCCGAGACGTTGCCCTTTGACGACGGATCCTTCGATGGTGTGGTGACCCGTCTGGCCATTCATCATTTCGCTGATCCCGGTCTTGTTCTGCGCGAGGTCGCGAGGGTGTTGCGTCCGGGCGGACGGCTGGTGGTCGTCGATGTCGTGGTTTCCGAGGATGTGGCCGAGGCCGCGCTGCAGAATGCCATCGAGAACCTGCGCGACCCGTCACATCTGCGCATGCTGCCGGCAACCGAGCTTGATGCACTGGTTGCCGCGTCGGGTTTTGAAATTCTTGATCGTTCCGCTTGGGACAAATCCCGGGAGTTCGAGGAGTGGATGGGCATTGCCAATGACGGGCTGCGGACACAATCGCTGCGCGTGGTGGCAAGGGCGCTGGCCGAGGAAGGCCGCAGCGCCGGCATGGGACTGGCAATAAAGGACGGCAAGACGGTGTTTTTTCATCGCTGGAGATTGATCGCTGCAGTGCGCAGCGGACACGGCACTGCTTAATGTGTCATTGGCAGGTTTAAATCATCAGGAGGAGTAGTCGCTATGGAATTGGGATTGCGTGGAAAAGTGGCTGCCGTGACCGGCGGCACCGAAGGCATCGGCAAATCGACCGTGGAGCGTCTGGTGGCTGAAGGCGTGAAGGTCGCGTTTTGCGCCCGGCGTCCGGAACTGATCGAAGCGTTTGCCGCCGAACTGAAAAAGCAGGGTGGCAACGTGCTGGGTGTTGTTGCCGATGCCTCCAAGGAAGGCGATATGGAACGCTTCATCGAGGAGACTGCGAAACATTTCGGCCGTCTCGATATCGTCGTCAACAACGCCGGCGGTTCCGGTCAGGTGGCTTTCGACAAGGTCGATGATGCTTTCTGGAACCTGGACATGGAAATCAAGGTCATGGCCCAGGTGCGCACCACGCGTGCGGCGGTTCCGCACATGAAAAAAGTCGGCGGCGGCCGCATCATCAACCTGAACATGGTCGGCGCCAAACAGCCGGGCGCGGCAATGTTCCCGACCACGGTCAGCCGTGCGGCAGGGCTGGCGCTGGCCAAGGGCCTGTCCAAGGAACTCGCGGCGGACAACATCCTGGTCAACGTTGTTGCCGTCGGCAAGATCAAGTCGATGCAGCAGCAGCGTGGCGCTGCCCGCAACAACAAGACGGTGGAGCAGCATTACGCCGATACCGGTAAAACCGTGCCGATGAAACGCATGGGTGAATCGGAAGAGGTGGCCAATGTGATTGCCTTCCTCGCTTCCGATGCGGCGAGTTATGTCACCGGCTGCTGCATCAACGTCGACGGCGGCCTGTCCGGCGTGCTCTAAGCGCAAACTGCCGGCGGGTTCGCCCGCCGGCTTTCTGAAAGTCCCCGTTGAACAATCCGGTGTCGCCGCGCAACGCGCTTGCGGCGTGGCTTTATCTTGCGGTGATCATTCTCGTCGTGGCGGCTGTCTGGCTGCCCGGCTATCCGGCATGGGTGACCGGCGTCATTGCCTGGGCGGCCTGCCTGTTGCTGCTGCCCCGTCTGCCGCGACAACAACTCGTCATGGTGCTGGTGCTGGCCGGGATCGGCGCTCTGGGCATTGCCTGGAGCATGGCGCGCGGCGCCGGCGGGCTGATCGAAATGGCGTTGACGCAGAACGTGCCGCTCGCCGGCATGCTGATTGCGGTTTCCTTCCTGCAGTTGATTGCCGTCAGCAGCGAGGCGGATGCCGAGCCGCTGGAAAGCGGTCGCGGCGCGTTGTTCAAGACCATGATCGGCGTGCATCTGTTCGGCGCAGTGATCAATTTTTCGGCGGTGGCGATATTTGCCGACCGCCTCAGCGCGCGGGCCAAACTGACCATGGAGCAGGCGATGGGCCTGTCGCAGGCCTTCATCGTCGGCGCGGCCTGGTCGCCTTTTTACGGCGCGATGGCGGCGGCGCTGACCTTCGCCCCGGAAGCGCGCCTGACGCAACTGATTTTCTGGGGGATTCCGGTGGCCATTGCCGGCATCACTGTCACCTGGTTCACGCTGACCTCGGAACGGCACCGGGGCGGACGTGATTTTGTCGGTTATCCGCTGCATCTCGAAGCCTTATGGGTGCCGGCGGTGCTGGCGGTCAGCGTGCTCGCCATCCACGAATGGCAGCCGCGCTGGTCGGTGCTGGCGATCATTGCCGCGATGGCGTCGCTGGTCACCGTGCTGACTTTGCTGCTGCGCAGCGGTGCGGGCGCCGGCGCGACACTGCTGCGCCATGTGCATAACCGCCTGCCGGCAATGAACGGTGAACTGACGTTGTTTCTGGCGGCGGGCATCCTCTCCGCCGGCATGACCGGCGCCATCGACGTGCTGGATCTGGCGCTGCCGTTCACAAGCTTCGGCCCGCTTGAAGCCAGTCTGGTGCTGATTGTGATGAATCTCTGCGCCTGGATCGGCCTGCATCCGATCATTCTGGTTTCAGTACTGGGGCCGTGGATCATGCCGCTGCAGCCGGACCAGACGATGCTGGCGATGGTGTTCCTGATGTGCTGGGGCGTCGGGCTGACGGCCTGTCCGATGTCCAACACCATGCTGGCGATGGCGGGGCGTTACGGACTGCCCTTCGGGGCGCTGCTGAAGCAGAACCGGGTGTTCAGTGCGAAGGTGACGGTGATCTGTATTGCGGTGATTTATGTCTATGCCGCAATGAACGGCGGCATCTGATGTTTTAGAGGCGGCTGAGTATTTCAGCGCCTTTCGCCAAAGTCGCTTCTGACTTGGCAAAGCAGAAACGCAACACCCGATGCGCCGGCGGCTGCCGGTAAAACACCGACACCGGAATCGAGGCGACGCCGTGTTCTTTCGTCAGCCGCACCGCCAGATCGGTATCCTTTTCATCGCTGATCGCGTCATAAGCGAGATTCTGGAAAAAAGTGCCGCGGGAAGGCAGGGGTTTGAAGCGTGAACCCTTCAGGCCTTCCAGGAAAAAATCGCGTTTCTTTTGATAAAACGCCGCGAGCTGCAGATAGGCATCGGGGTTTTTCATGAACTCGGCAAAGGCGTACTGGAAAGGGCCGTTGGCGACAAAGGCGTTGAACTGGTGCACCTTGCGGAATTCCGCCATCAGTTCACGCGGTGCGGCGACATAGCCCATTTTCCAGCCGGTGACGCTGTAGGTCTTGCCGAAAGACGACACCAGGAAACTGCGTTCGGCGAGGCCGGGAAAACGCGTCGCGCTCTGGTGCTGGTGGCCGTCAAACACGATGTGTTCATAGACCTCATCGCTGATCACGGCGATGTCGGTTCCGTGCAGCAGGCCTTCAAGCATGCGCATATCTTCCGATGACATCACGGTCGCGGTCGGATTGTTCGGGGTGTTGATGATCAGCAGTTTGGTGCGCGGCGTGATGGCGTTCTGCACTGCCTGCCAGTCGATGCTGTAGTCGGGATAACGCAGTTGCACATAGACCGGCACGCCGCCGTGCACTTCCACGGCCGGGGCGTAGCTGTCGTAGGTCGGTTCAAACAGGATGACTTCGTCGCCGGGGCGGATCATTGCGGCAACCGCGGTATAGATGCCGTAGGTGGCGCCGGGCACCACGGTGATTTCCTGCTCGACGTCGTAGCGGATGCCGTACAGCGTTTCGTTTTTGGCGGCGATGGCTTCGCGCAGCGGCGCGACGCCGGCCATCGGCGGGTACTGGTTCAGGCCGGAATTGATGTATTTGCTGACCAGTTCACGCAACTCGGGCGCGCAGTCGAAATCCGGGAATCCCTGCGACAGGTTGATCGCGTTGTGTTCGGCGGCGAGACGCGACATCACCGTAAAAATGGTGGTGCCGACGCGGGGCAGTTTGGAATCGATACGGCCGGTATAGGTGGGCATCAGTGCGGTTCAGATTTTTGGGGTGACTGATTTTAGCTCAGTCGTTTCTGGCGACCGCCGTTTTTTGGGCGGCGAGGTAGCGGAAATCGTCGATGTAATCCTGCAGCCGGTGCGTCAGGTGGCTGCGCTGCTCGGGAGTGAGCATTTTGTCGACAGCAGCGTAAAAGTCGGCGCGTCGGGTCCAGGATTCATCGAAACTGCGCGCCAGATCCGGTGGCCGGTTGCGTTCCCAGTTCAGCAGCCAGTCGCGCATGCGCTGCGTGAACAAGTTGAGGTCGGTGTTGCGGCTTCCAAGCAAGGCGAGGAACTCACGCTGACGTCGCTGGCGGTCTTCGTGGCGCAGTGCGTCCGATAAAGGAAGCTGTTGCAGCAGGGTGATGACGCGCGATTCCTGAACGGTGGAGAGCGACCCGACCCAGTCGCGGATCTGCGCGAGCGCTGTGCGTTGCTGGTGCTGCCGGCGTGCCGCCACGGATTCCTGGGTGCGGTTTTCCTTGAGGAATTTTTCGTTCATGCGCCCGAATTCGCGGCGCAAGTGGTCGATCTGGGCATCACTTAATCCGGCCAGAAGATCGGCGGCATCCGGGGCTGCGCGTACCGCGATGACCGCATAGCGTGATTTCATGCCGTCGATCAGCCACAGCATGTCGGCAGCGGAGACGCCGCGTTGCGCCCGGTTTTTGATTTCAGTCAGGAATTGCGCGTATTCCGGCAACTGTTCACGACGGTGCCAGACATGCAGCTTTTCAAAGCGCCGGGAAAAGTCATCGCGCTGTGCCGGCTCGAGGTCGAAATAATCGTGCGCCATCCAGCCGGCCAGCGTATCGACCTGGCTGTAACCGACACGCACCATGCTGCAACCGGTGGCGAGCATCAGGATGCCGGCGCAGAGGAGCAGACGCAGCGGATGGAGGGCGGCGGACAGGGGCATGAGTGGCTGGGCGTACGAAAAAAACGGGACTGTCGAGGTCCCGTTTATACCATTGCTGCAGCGCTTGTTACATTGCCGCGAGACCGGCCTTGACGCATTGCTCGTCTTGATCGCCTGTGACGCCACTGGCGCCCATGCCGCCGATGACTTTGCCGTCCAGAAAGATCGGCATGCCGCCGGGGGAGGCGACAACGCCGGGCAGGGACATCGAGGCAGGACCGTCCTTGGCGATGGTTTCAACAAAGGCGCGCGTGGTGCGGCGGTACATGGCGCCGACCCTTGCCTTCATGATGGCAATGTCGAAACTCGCGGTCTGGGTGTTCTCCATGCGCTCGTAATAGACAAGGCTGCCGTGGGGATCAACGATGGCAACGGCAACATTCCATTTGTTTTTAGTGCATTCGGCGATAGCCGCTGCAGCGAGTTTTTTCGCAGTAGCGGCATTGATGGCCGTGCCGTAATCAGGGCGTGCCTGTGCGGCAGCGTTCAGCGAGATTACGGTGATACAGGCAGCCGACAGCAGTTTCAGAACTGTTTTTG
>CBHTVL010000086.1:0-7466 GCA_966096475.1 uncultured Burkholderiales bacterium | reverse complement strand
GATGGTCTGATCAAGGTGCTGGAAGACAAGAACAAGCAGGGCGCCTGACAGTGCCCGCAGCATTGCGCGCCGCCGGCAGCGTTTGCCGCGGTGCGACCGGATTGAAACAACAATAAATCATGCGCCTGCTGCAGCCGGACTCATTCCCCAAGCTGCTCGTCATCGGTTTTGCGATGGTGGCGCTGCCGCTGATCATCGCGCTGGTCAACAACGCGATTTCAATCGACCAGTTTGCCAACCGCAGCCAGCATGCCGTGCACCAGGCCGTGCAGTCGACGCAGTCGAGCCGGCGCCTGGCCGAGCTGCTCGCCGCGCTGGAACGCAATGCCCGCCAGGTGGTGATCCTCGGCAACCGCACGCCGCTGAAAGCCTATGAAGCCAACCGCGATTCCTTCCTGCAGGCCGCTGCAGAATTCGGCGCCTTGCCGCTGGATGAAGAACAAAGGGTGGCCTTGACCGCCATCGTCGGCGGTGAAGCGCAGAATTACGCAGTGCTGCGCGACCCCGGAGCGGCGCCGACCGACATCGCGAGAGCCGCCGGCGCTTATGCCAAGCTCAATACGCATGCCGTCGAGATCATCGCCCATGGTGACCGCGTCATCGACCGCGAAATCGAGGCCATGCAGCAGATGGCGGGGCGTGCGCAGCGCATTACCTTCTGGCAGATGCTGGCGCTGGTGCCGGTGGCCTTTCTGCTGGCGGCAGGATTCACCGTGCTGATCGCAAGACCGATCCGCCAGATCGACGCCGCGTTGCGGCGCATGGGCGGCGGTGATTTTTCTGCACCCGTTGGGGTGAGCGGCCCGCGCGATCTGCAGTTGCTGGGCCGGCGTATCGAATGGCTGCGTCACCGCCTGACGGAACTGGAGCAGCAGAAGAACCGCTTCCTGCGTCAGGTGTCTCACGAACTGAAAACGCCGCTGACCGCACTGCGTGAAGGATCGGAACTGCTTTCCGAAGAAGCGCTGGGCAAATTGACGCCGCAGCAGCATGAGGTCGCGGGCATCCTGCGTGCCAACAGCATCGAGCTGCAGCGCCTGATCGAAGATCTGCTGTCCTACGGCGCGGCCGAATTTAACCGCCGCGAGGTGCGTTATGCCAGGGTGGAAATGCGCCGGGTGGTGGCGCGTGTGATTGATGACCAGAATCTGGCCTTGCGCGCGCGGGCGCTGCGCATCGCACCGCATGTCGATGAAGTGGTTCTGGATGCCGATTTCGAAAAAGTGCGCATCATGCTTGATAACCTGGTGTCCAATGCCGCGAAGTTTGCGCCCGAAGGCAGCGCGCTGGTGATTGAATGCCGCGCGACGGGCGGTCAGATGGTGCTCGAAGTCGCTGATGAAGGTCCGGGCATTCCGCCGGCCGAGCGCGAACGCGTGTTCGATCCTTTTTACCGGGGACGCAATACCTCGGGCGGGCGTCTGCCGGGTTCCGGCATCGGTTTGTCGATCGTGCGCGATTATGCGCAGGCGCATGGCGGCACGGTGGAGGTGGTGGATGATCCGTCACGCCATGGCGCGCGGCTGCGGGTGACGCTGCCGCTGCAGCAGGGGGAGACCGTATGAACAGGCGACTAAAAATACTCGGTGCCGGATGGCTGCTGTTGCTGCTCGCTGCCTGCGGTGCATTGCGCGGCAATGAGGCGGGTGAAGATCCGGCGGCAGTTGCGGACCTGCGCAGTGACCAGCGGGGCGACACGGGTGAGCCCGGCGCTGCGCTGAACTACTACGCGAAGGTACGCAAACTCGGCGGCACCGAACTGCAGCGGGAACAGGAAGCCGCGCGGCGCGCGCTGACGCGCTCGCGCTCCGACGGCAACCGCATGCGTTATGCGCTGGCGCTGACGGTTCCCGGCGCACCGGCGGCGGACGACAACCGTGCGCTGGAAGCGCTGGAGCCGCTGACCCGCAATGCAGCGAGTCCGCTGCAGGGGCTGGCCTTGTTGATGACGGGATTGCTGCAGGAACAGCGGCGGCTGGATGGCCAGGCGCAGGGCTTGCAGCAGAAACTGGACGCGATGCTCGAACTCGAGCGGAGCATGACCGGACGCGAAGGCGGCGTCCAACGGAAACGGTGAACATGATGATCAACGGCAAAACGCAGGGCAATGCACGGATACTGGTGGTGGACGACGATCCCGGGTTGTTGCGGCTGATGCAGCTGCGGCTCGAGGCGGCCGGTTATGGCGTGACGGCCGTCGACAGCGGTGAGCGTGCACTGGCGCAACTGGCGGTGTCGCGGCCGCAGGTCGTGGTCACCGATCTGCAGATGGGCGGCATGGACGGCATCGCGCTGTTCGAGGCAATCCGCGCCGAAAATCCGGCGCTGCCGGTGATCATCCTCACCGCGCACGGTACGATTCCCGACGCCGTAGCCGCAGTGAAGAACGGCGTGTTCGGTTATCTGACCAAGCCTTTTGATGCGAAGACGCTGCTCGATGAAATCGAACGCGCGCTGGCCACTTCCGGTGCGCCGGGACAATCGGCTCATGACGATGCTTCCTGGCGTTCGGCGATCATCACCCGCAATCCGGCGATGGAGGAAGTGCTGGCCAAGTCGCGGCTGGTGGCGGCGGGCGATGCGTCGATCCTGATCCAGGGCGAGTCCGGCACCGGCAAGGAACTGCTGGCGCGTGCGATTCATGCCGCGAGCCCGCGCAACGGCCGGCCGTTTGTGGCGATCAACTGCGGTGCGATTCCGGAACCGCTGCTCGAATCCGAACTGTTCGGGCATGTCAAAGGCGCGTTTACCGGTGCGGTCCGCGACAACCGCGGTTTGTTTCTCGCCGCTGACGGCGGCACGCTGCTGCTCGATGAAATCGGCGACATGCCGGCCGCGCTGCAGGTCAAACTGCTGCGCGTATTGCAGGAGCGGCAGGTGCGGCCGGTGGGCGGCTTGCAGCACACGCCGGTCGATGTGCGGGTGATCTCGGCGACGCATCGTGATCTGGAAGCGGAAATGGCTGCGGGCAATTTCCGCGAGGATCTGTATTACCGGCTCAAGGTGGTGTCGCTGCGCTTGCCGTCACTGGCGGAACGCCGTGAAGACGTGCCGCTGCTCGCCGGACATTTTCTCAATGAACTGACGTCGCGCTATAAAAAAGTGCTCAGCGGATTCGCACCCGAGGCAATCGAGCAGCTGGTCAGCGCGGCCTGGCCCGGCAATGTGCGCCAGCTCTATAACGTGATCGAGCAGTCTGTGGCGCTGGCGACAACACCCTTGATTCCGGCGAGCCTGGTGCAGCAGGCGATCCAGAACGAGGAGACCGAACTGACTTCCTTCGAACAGGCGCGTCGTAAATTCGAGCGTGAATACCTCGCGCAACTGCTGAAAATCACGGAAGGCAATGTGACCAACGCTTCACGCATGGCCAAGCGCAACCGCACCGAGTTCTACAAGCTGCTGCAGCGGCATCAGCTCGACCCGCGGCTGTTCAAACCGCAACGCGCCTGAATGGTCACCTGACGTCTCTGTTTGCCGACTGCAGAAAGGGTTTCAAAAACAATGGCTTGAGACGGTGTTGTGCGCCGGCGTCGCCCGCCGGCGACATTCCCCGTCGCCGGTGCAATTTAAGTCATTGTTTATTATAGAAATTTTTCTGGCACCCAACTTGCGATATCCAGCACAGGCACTGCCGGTTTCAGGGCAGTGCAGGACGTGTTTATTGCATTGGAGATTGCCATGAACAGCAGCATCGCTACACGCAACCCCGTCACGCAGATGTCGGCGCGACCGGTATCCCCCCTGTTGTATCCGGTACTGCTGATCGCAGGCATCAGCGTGATCATTTTCAGCCTGCTGGGAATTGCGGTCATGACCGGGTTGCTGCCGCAGGCGCAATCGCAGCCCGCGGTGACTGCGGCGGCGACCGGCCGGGCGGTTGTTGATCCGGAAGTTGCCCATCAGGGACCGAAAAAAACCGCAAGCACGAAACAGCCAGCCCAGCGCAGCGACGTCAAAACCGCGGCCTTGCGCTGCGAAGACTGCGGCGTGGTCGAATCGGTGCGCAGCGTCGAGGCCAAGGGCCAGGGCTCGGGCGTCGGTGCAGTCGCCGGCGGCGTGGTCGGTGGCATACTGGGCAATCAGGTCGGCGGCGGCAACGGCCGTACGGCAATGACCGTGGTGGGCGCCGGCGCCGGGGCTTATGCCGGCAACGAGATCGAGAAAAACATGAAACGCAATGTCAGTTATGAAATCCGCGTGCGCATGGATGATCAGACCATCCGCACCTTCCGTTCCGGCCAGCCTGATGTCGGGGTCGGTCAGCGGGTCAGCGTACGCGACGGACGTCTCGTTGTTGCCGGTTGAGCGGCGCTTGATGCGCCTGCGTTTCGGGGCTGCCGCCGCACTGGCGCTGTTGCTCACCGCTTGCGGCACGACCACCACGGGTGGTCGCGGCACGTCGGGTGGGCAGAATCCGCCGCCGGTCTTTAATCTCGCCGGTTATTCCGCTCAATACAAAAAGGGCCACGCGGACGGCTGTGCGCAACGCCGGGATGACCGGCTGTTTCGTGATGACGCCGATTACATGATGGGCTGGAACGACGGGCGCAGCGCTTGCGCCAAGATGCGCCGCTAGCGGCGCCGCGCCGGCGACAGGTTCAGCGCCAGCCAGTATTCGGCAATCCGGCGTACGGCCTCGATATAGTCTTCGTAGGTCACCGGCTTGATGACATAACTGTTGCAGCCCAGCGCGTAGCAGCGTGCGATGTCCGCCGGTTCGCTCGATGAGGTGAATACCACCACGCAAAGCCGGCTGGCACGCGCATCGTTGCGCAGCTGGCGCAGCACTTCGCTGCCGTCGATTTTCGGCAGCTTAAGGTCGAGCAGCACCAGATCCGGCAAATGCTCCATCGCCGCCAGCGCCTCGAGCGCCAGCGCGCCGTCGTGGGCAACGCTGACTTCGGCGCCGGCCTTGCGCAGGCCGCGCTGCGTCAGCGATTCGTCATCCGGGTTGTCTTCGACGATCAGGATGCGGCGATCATTCATGATCGTGGAGCTTTACAGGGACCAGTGCGTACGTTCGGCCAGCAGGCCGTTGAATTCTTCGGCGGGCATCGGCATGCCGACCAGATAACCCTGCAGGAAATCGCAGCCGTTCTTGCGCAGGAAATCGAGTTGCTCCGCGGTTTCCACACCTTCGGCGACGACTTCCAGCCGCAGGCTGTGGCCCATGGCGATGATCGCCTGGGTGATGGCGACGTCATCCGGGTCGGCGGGGATGTCCTTGATGAAAGAGCGGTCGATTTTCAGTGTGTGCACCGGGAAACTTTTCAGGTAACCGAGCGAGGAGTAGCCGGTGCCGAAGTCGTCGATGGCGAGATGGACGCCGACCGCGCGCAGCTCGCGCAGAATGGCGGTGGCGCCTTCCGGGTTGGCCATCACCATGCTTTCGGTGATCTCGAGTTCGAGGTTTTCCGGCGGCAGGCCGGAATCCTCGAGGATGTTGATGATGTCGATGACCAGTTCACTCTGGTTGAACTGCCGCGGCGACAGATTCACCGCCACACGGAAATCGGTCAGACCGGAATCCCGCCACTGTTTGGCGGCCACGCAGGCGCGCATCAGCACCAGCCGTCCGATCGGCACGATCAATCCGGTTTCCTCGGCCAGCGGAATGAATTTGACCGGCGGGATCATGCCGACTTCGGGCAGGTTCCAGCGCAGCAGCGCTTCGGCGCCGACAATGCGGCCGTCTTTCAGATCGAACTGCGGCTGGAAATGAACCATGAATTCATCAAGCTCGATGGCGCGCCGGAGCGAGCGCTCCAGCACCACGTATTCGAGCGAGCGAGCATTCATCTGCGGCGAGTGGAACTGGAAATTGTTCTTGCCCTGGTCCTTGGCGCGGTACATCGCCAGTTCCGCATTCCGCAGCAGCGCGGTCGCGTCCGGGCTGTCGCCGGGGTAGATGCTGATACCGATGCTGGCCGACAGGTGGTAGGTCTCGCCGTTGATTTCGTAGGGCTGGGCCACCGCAGCGAGTACCCGCTGTGCGCTGGCGCGTGCAGCTTCCGGATCGTCGATCTCGCGCAGCAGTGCGGCGAATTCGTCGCCGCTGAAACGTGACAGCAGATCGGCTTCGCGCAGGCACTGGCGCAGCCGGCCGGCGACCTGGCGCAGTACCATGTCGCCGCCGTCATGGCCCACGGTATCGTTGATCAGTTTGAAGCGGTCGAGGTCGATGAACAGCACGGCAATCGACTTGCGTTCGCGGTTGGCGTCGCGGATGGCCTGTTCGAGCAGCTGGCGGAACAGCAGCCGGTTGGGCAGACCCGACAGTTCATCAAAATGCGCCAGCCGCCACATGCGCTCCTCAGAGCGTGCACGTTCGCTGACGTCGCGCACCACCACGGTGAGTTTTGGCGCGTCATCCAGCGTCATCCGGCTGACCTTGATTTCCACCGGGATTATGGCGCCGCTGCGGGTATGCGCATGCATCTGCAGATTGGTGGTTTCGGCGCGGATGGCGCCGGTGGATTCGCAGAGCATGTCCCAGAAACCCGCACCTGCCGCCGCTGCGGGACGCAGCAGCTGTTTCACCGGCAGGCCGAGCAGCTCCGCCGGCGTGTGTGCGGTCAGCGCAGCCAGTGCCGGATTGGTGAACTCGATCAGTCCTGCGGTATTGACCACGGCGATGCCGTCGGCCGCCGTGGTGACGATGGAATCGAGCAGTGCTTCCTTGGCCTGGAGCTGGCTGCTGGCGAGACGCGCCGCACGGCGGATTTCGGCCTCGCTCAGTTCGCGCACCAGCACGGCGCCGAGCCGGCCCAGACTCTGTTTCATCACAAAATCCTGGGCGCCGCTGCGCATCGCTGCCACCGCGGTTTCTTCGCCGATGGCGCCGGAGACGATGATGAAGGGGATATCGGCGTCATGCGCACGCACCAGTTTCAGTGCGGCGAGTCCGTCAAATTGCGGCAGGTTGTAGTCGCAGAGCACGGCGCTCCAGGATTCCTGGGCCAGCGCTCCCTGCAGTTCGGCTTTGCTCCAGACCCGGTGATGGCTGATCTGCAGACCGCCGTGGCGCAGCGAAGCGAGAATCAGGATGGCGTCGTTTTCGTCGTCTTCGACGAGCAGCAGGCGGGTCGGCAGCGAGGGCGCGTTCATCGACGATCAACCCTTGATACGGCTGATGCGCACCACTTCCGGAATCTTGCGCAAGTCGCGCACGATCCGCGCCAGATGCATGCGGTTCATCACCTGCACCGTGAAACGCATCACGGTATAGGTGCCGCCGTCATCGGGATCGACGGCGACGTTCTGGATATTGGATTCGGCCGCGGCGATTTCCGCCGCGACTTTGGCGAGCACGCCGCGCTGGTTGGCGACAACCAGACGGATGCCGACATCAAAGAGTTTGGTCGGATTGGCATCCCATTGCACATCGAGGACGCGATCCGGGTCGCGGTTGCCTTTGGCGGCGACCGGACAGTCATGGGTGTGGATCACCATGCCCTGTCCCT
>CBHTVL010000085.1:0-7467 GCA_966096475.1 uncultured Burkholderiales bacterium | reverse complement strand
AGTAATGATCAGCTTCGGACGCAAAGCCTCCACCAGGCCCAGTTTTTCCAGCAGCTTTTCCACATAGATACCGCTGGAAGCCTCGTTGCGCACGACATGGCTTGCATCCAGCAGCAGCTTTTTGAACGATTCAACATCAGCCACTGCGGGCAGCGCTGCGTCGGCATGAATGACAATGCCCACACGCGAACGGCCGAGAAAGCCGCGGCTGGCGATGTTGATTTTGTTCTGCGCCGCCATTTCATCGAGCGCTGCCGGGGTAGCCACCACCACGTCCGCCGCTTCTCCGCCGCCGACACGCCGGCGCAGCTCGGGAACGGGCACGAACTCGATAACCACTTTGACGCCGGCGTCCTGCTCAAAAGCCGCAACTACACGCGCAACGCCGCGTTTGACGGCGCCGGCGCTGAGTAATTTCATGGTGGTCATGCCTTGCGACCGCCCTGTTTCAGTCGATGCCGGTCGCAGCCATCGCGGCGCGGGCTTCGGCTGTCGACAGGAATGCCGTGAATGCAGTCGCAGCTTCGGCGTTGGCACTGGCCGCCGTCACTGCCGCGTCATAACCGGTAATGCTCTGCAACTCATCCGGCAGCGGACCGGCCAGCGCGATGGCCACGCCTTTGTCCACCAGCTCGCGGATTTCCGGCAGCTGCCCGGCGCCGAGGAGGTTCTGCGGCGAAGCCGCGACATGATCCATGACCTTGACGGTATCCGCCTGCGTCACCGTCTTGCCGGGTGTCGCCAGACCGAGTTTCTCGAGAAGTTTGACGATGTAATTGCCGCTGGAAGCGACATTGACCACGACACCGTCCGCTGCTGCGACTGCTGCCTTGAAGGCGTCGACCGACCCTAGCGCCGGTTTGGCCGCATCCTTGCGCACCGCCAGACCCATGCGCGAACGGCCCACGGTCATACGTGTCGCCGTTACCACCTTGGACTGCGCGACAAAATCGGCCATCGCCGACTGCGGCACCACGGCGACGTCGACCGCCTCTCCGGCGAGCACACGATCACGCACCGAAGGCGCACCGGCAAATTCGACCGCAACCTGGTGGCCGGAACTTTTTTCAAACTGCGCCGCGAGCTGCGTGATGCCGCGTTTGACCGGACCTGCACCCAACACTTTCAATTGCGCCATGCCTTGCTCCTGTTAATCCTGCAATCAACCGGCCGTATCTGATCTAATTACTAATCAGCTCGTGCGCCGGAGTCCTTGATGACTTTTGCCCACTTCGGAATTTCGGACTTGATGTAAGCCGCGAATTTTTCAGGGGTACCGCCTTCGATGATTGCGCCCTGGCTTTCCAGGAATCTGACCACCTGCGGGTCCTGCAGCACGGCATTGGTCTCGGCATTGAGCTTGGCCAGCACCGGACGCGGCGTACCGGCCACAGCAACAAGACCATGCCAGGTTGTCGCCTCGAATCCCGGCACACCGGCTTCGGCGATGGTCGGAATATTCGGCATGCTGTCCATGCGCTTCAGTGTGGTCACGCCCAGCGGCCGCAGCCGGTTGGCATCAAGATAGGGTTTCACCGACAGCGAAGTCGCAAACATCACCTGGCAACGGCCGGCGAGCACATCGGTCAGCGCCGGGCCGGCACCTTTGTATGGCACATGCACCATGTCGGTCTTGGTCATGCTCTTGAACAGTTCACCGGCGAGATGCGCTGCGGCGCCGCTGCCCGAAGACGCGAAATTGAGTTTGCCCGGTTGCGACTTCAGATGCTCGATCAGTTCCTTCACCGATTTCGCCGGAATCGTCGGATGCACGACGAGGATGTTCGGTTGCGAAGCAATCCAGGTCACCGGCACCAGATCCTTCGCCGGGTTGTAGGTCATCTTGCTGTAGAGCGTGGCGTTGGCGGCAAGAATGCTGTTGTTGGCGATCATCAGCGTGTAACCGTCGGCCGGGCTGGTGGCGACGATTTCACCCGAGACATTGCCGCCCGCACCGGGCCGGTTGTCAAACACGAAGGGATGCCCCATGCGTTCACCCAGCTTGCCGCCGACCAGCCGCGACAGAATGTCGCTGGGGCCGCCCGGTGAAAAGGCAATAACCATGCGCACGGCCTTGGTCGGATACTCCGCGGCCTGCAAGGCCGGGGCAACGGTAATGACGGCGCCGGCAAGCGCAGCAAGCATTGAACGGTTCATGGCTGAATATCCTCCTGTGGCAGGCGCGTCTGGTGCGCGGTCGGGCCGCAAGCTTAACAACAGCCCCCCGCGCTGACAATGCAAAATCCCGGGGTTTGGGGAGCGGTGCATGCGATGTTATTCTATGGCCCCGCGGCGCCTTTGGTGCGCCGCGCCGCCGTATCCACCGCTGCCTGCAGCGCTTTCTTCGAGGAATGCATCCATGAGCAAAACCCCGCGCATCAAGGGCGTGCTGTCGCCCGTCGTCACCCCCTTCGACAAGGACCTGAATCCCGACACCGCGCGCTTCATCACCCATTGCAAGTGGCTGATCTCCCAGGGTTGCGGCCTCGCCGCCTTCGGCACCAACAGCGAAGCCAACTCGTTGTCGGTCAATGAACGCATGGCACTGCTGGACGCCATCCTCGCCGCCGGTATCGACCCCGCGCGCATGATGCCGGGCACCGGCTGCTGTTCGCTTTCCGATTCGGTACGACTGACCGAACACGCGGTCAAAGCCGGCTGCGCCGGCGTGCTGATGCTGCCGCCGTTTTATTACAAAGGTGTCAGCGACGAAGGCCTCTACCGCAATTACTCCGAAATCATCGAACGCGTCGGCGACGACCGTCTGCGCATTTACCTGTATCACATCCCGCCTGTCGCCGTAGTCGGCATCACGCCGAACCTCGTTGAACGGTTGCTGAAAAAATATCCGAACGCCATCGCCGGCATGAAAGACAGCTCGGGCGACTGGAAAAACACCAAGACCTTCCTCGACGCCTTCGCCAAGAGCGGCTTTGACGTATTCGCCGGCAGCGAATCTTTCCTCCTCGCCAATATGCAGAACGGCGGCGCCGGCTGCATCTCGGCCACGGCCAACGTCAATCCGGGCCCGATCGACAAACTGTTCCGCGAATGGAAAAACGCCGACGCCGAAGCGCAGCAGAAAGCGCTGGATGTCGTGCGCGGCACTTTCGGCAACAGCAAGTACCTGATGATCGCGGCGCTCAAGGCCGGCATCGCGCAATACAGCGGTGACGATCAGTGGTGCACCGTGCGTCCGCCGCTGGTGGAACTCAACAGCGAACAGCGCGCCTCACTCGCCGCTGAACTGAAAGCCATCGGCTTCCAGATGCCCGGACTCAAAGCCGCATAAAATAATTCAATAAAATCAATAACTTATAAAATGTCCGTGAATACGCCGACCGCTGCTGCGCCGCTGTGCGCGGCGCCGGATTTCAAGCCGCAGGCGCCGAAGCTGAAAATGCCGGCGCTGGCCTGCGACACGCATGCGCATGTGCTCGGTCCTGCCGCGCAATACGACTATTCATCGGCGCGGGTTTACACGCCGCCCGACTGCGTGGCGAAAGACTACCGGCACATGCTCGACACGCTGGGCGTCACCCGCGCGGTGCTGATCCAGCCCAGCGTCTACGGCAGCGACAACACCGCGATGCTTGATGCGATGAAAGCCGATCCGCAACGGCTGCGCGGCGTTGCAGTGGTTGATCCTTCGATCAGCGATGCCGAATTAAAAACCATGCATGCGCTCGGCGTGCGCGGCGTGCGCGTCAACATCGTCGACGTCAAGGACCGCAAGCCCGGCTCACTGCCGATGGACATGCTTCGGCCGCTGGCAGCACGCATTGCGCCGATGGGCTGGCATATGGAATTCCTGATGCATGCCGATGAGTTCCCGGATCTCGACCGCAGCTTCGCCGATTTCCCGGTGCCCATCGTGCTCGGCCATCTCGGCTATATGAAAACCTCACTGGGTATTGATGCGCCCGGTTTCCAGGCGCTGCTGCGCCTGATGCAGGCGGGCAAGGCCTGGGTCAAGCTCACCGGCCCGTACCGCATTTCCGGGCAGCCGATGCCGCATGCGGACACCGTACCGTTCGCGCATGGACTGTTGAAAGCCAATGCCGAACGCGTGATCTGGGGCACCGACTGGCCCCACGTCATGATGAAAGGCGCGATGCCCAATGACGGCGACCTCTGCGACCTGCTGTCGCAGTGGGTACCGGATGCCGCGCAACGCGAACAGGTACTGGTCGCGAACCCTGCGCGGCTGTACGGTTTCTAGATCAGTTTAATTTCCGTCATGTACCGCAGCACCCCGGGGTGAATCAGATCCCGGGTCGGCGCGGCCTCCAGCGTATTGGCCAGCGTTGATTCCGCCGCCTGATCGAGTTTTGCCGTCAGTGCCGCCTGCCCCTGATGCAGGGCCTTCGCCAGCCGGTAAGCCACATCATCCGGCAATGACGCGCGTGCCAGCACAAAAGGCCATGACCCCACCGAATTGACCGGCCCCTGCTGCCCGGGATAACTGCCCGCGGGCATCGTTGTCTGTTTCAGGAATACGTGTTTACCCTGGATGCGTTTGATTTCATCCGCACCCGGCGAGATGAAACGCATGCCTTTGGGATTGTTGGCGATGTTCATGAACGGCGGCCAGCCGACGCCGCCACCCCACATCGCCGCGGCCTCGCCGCTGTTGACCAGGGGCGGGCCGTCACCGGCTTTTTCCAGCAGCCGCGCGTCGAAATCCTTTTTGATGTCGAGACCGAGGCCGTCGAACACATAACGCGCCAGCACGACAAAACCCGAGCTCGATGCACCCCACACCACGGTCTTGCCCACGAGATCGCTGATGCTCTGGTAAGGGCTGTCGGCGCGCACCATGAACATGCCCGCCTGCGAATAGGTGGCGTTGATGATGCGGATGTTTTTGCACGGCGCGCGGCCGATGCCGTTGATCGCCTCGTACGTCACCTCGCCGGTGGCCAGCGCAATGTCGAGCGAGCCGTCTTCGATGCGGCCGACGTTTTCACCGCTGCCTTTGGTGTTGATCGGCTCGATGTCCAGCGTCGCATCGGTGGCATTCAGCACTTCCGCATACGGCCAGCCGTATGCGGGAAAACCGCCGCCGGGGGTTGCCGTGCCGAGCACCACTTTGGTTTTTTGTGCTGCCATTTCTACCCCTCCTCCAAGGTTCGAATGCCGCATGAAAATCAGATTGGCGGCCGATTGGCCGCCGGTATTCAGAGTTTGACGCCGCTGGCTTGTTCCCAGTAACGCACGATCTCGGTTTGATCGACTTTAGCGCCGACCTTGGCCACCGCGTCGCTCCACAGCTCCGACACTTTTTCGCCCAGCGGCACTGCGGCATCAATGGCATGCGCCATGTCGACCGCAATCTTCACGTCTTTCGCGATAAAGGACAGCGCCATGCCCGTGGCGTATTTGCCGGTGAGTATCTGCGGAATGACTTTTTTCTCGATCGGGTGGTTGCGCCCGGCGCACATCGGCACCAACGCATCGGCCATCATTTTCGGATCAAGGCCGAACTTCTTGCCGATGGTCAGCGCTTCGATGGCATTGATCAGCGCGCAGGCATTGACGTAATTGGCGAGCGCCTTCATTGCATGGGCCGAACCTACCGGACCGCAATAGGTTACGCCGCGGCCCATCGCCTTCAATACCGGGGTGCAGCGCGCCACCAGTTCCTCACTGCCGCCGGCCATGATGTCCAGCGTGCCGTCCTTGGCGAAGACCACACCGCCCATCACCGGTGCATCGACCATGTGCAGACCAAGTTGTTCCAGTGCTTCCGCTGTTGTGCGAGTACCTGTCGGATCACAGGTGCCCATGTCGATCAGCACCGCGCCTTTGGCCATCGCCGCAGCTGCACCTCCGGCATCGAGCATGACCTTGCGCACGATCTTGTCGTCGGGGAGCATGGTCACGATGACATCCGCGCCGCGCGCGAGATCCGCCAGCGACGCTGCAGCCTTGCCACCGTGCCCGGCAACAAAGGCCACTGCGGTTTCGGCGCGGGCATCAAACACCGTGACGTCAAATCCGCCCTTGAGCAGATTCGCTGCCATCGGATTGCCCATATTGCCGACGCCGATGAAACCGATTTTTTTGATCGCCGTCATGACCGTTCCTTGGTTTACCAGAGCGCGCCGCGCGCAGTAATCGGCCACAAGGCTTCGACCTTGCCGTCACGAACGCAGACGTAATGGTCATACAGATTGACCGTCGGATCGCAGTGACCGGGAATCAGCTTGAGCTTGTCGCCCAGCGCAAAACCCGCCGAACCGTTCATCTTGATCACGCCATGCTCATCGGAGGCCTTGAGAAATTCCGCCTGCGGAAAATCCGCAACCCGCGGCATGCCCGAATCGATGCTCGACGCCTTCAGACCCGCGTCAACGATGGCGGTATCTGGCCGCGTACGGCTCATCACCGTGGTCCACACGAACAGGCTGTGCTCGAAACGCGGAATGCCGCTTTCGGTCCAGTCGTTTTTGGCGTAATCGGCATCCATGAAAATATAGGAACCGACCTGCAGTTCGTCGTATACCGAACTGGCCGCCTCGAAAAGATAAGTGCCGGTGCCGGCGCCGGTGACCTTGCCACGCGGCAAGCCGGCCTTTTCGATCAGGGCCAGCGTGCGCTGCACGCCATCGACGGCCGCGGCAATTGCGGCACGCCGCTCCTCGACCTTGCGCATATGCTGCGCACCGCCCTGATAAGCCTGCAATCCCGCGTAACGCAGGTTTTTGCAGGCAGCGATGGCCTGGGCGATTTTCAGTGCCGGCTCACCGGGCTCAACGCCACAGCGGTTGGCACCGACATTCACTTCAACGAGCACATCGATGGTGACGCCGAACTCGCGCGCAGCGGCATCGATATCCTTGACGTTGCCGGCATCATCAGCACAGACCGTGACTTTGGCCTGTTTCGCCAGCGCCGCCAGACGACGCAGCTTGGTCGCGCCGACCACTTCATTGGCCACCAGCACATCGGGCACGCCGCCTTCGACCATCGCCTCCGCTTCGCTGACCTTCTGGCAACACACGCCGACCGCGCCCAGCGCAATCTGGCGCAGGGCGATCTGCGGACATTTGTGGCTCTTGGCATGCGGCCGCAGCATGATCTTGCGACCGGCAATCGACTCCTGCAGGCGCTTCAGATTGCCTTCGAAAGCATCAAGATCAAGAATCAGCGCCGGCGTGTCGACCTCAGCCAGCGTCATGCCCGGCCGTGCCGGTGGGATATGCGGCATGGACTATGCCGTTTTCGGGCCGAGGCCGGGATCGTAGTAGCCGCCGGCCATGGTGCCGTCTGCGGCTTTGCCGATGATGCCGTGCGACAGATCCTTCACCGCAAAAAACATCGCGTCCTCTTCGGGCATGGCAATCGTGTAATGCACGATGTTCGCCGGGAAATACAGCAGCGTGCCTGGACCGCAGATCTGTTCGGGACCGTCGCCGACCTTGACCCGCATCTGGCCCTTGACGATGTAATTCCACTGTTCAT
>CBHTVL010000084.1:0-7522 GCA_966096475.1 uncultured Burkholderiales bacterium | reverse complement strand
AGGATGATCTGGCCATCGCGCTCCAGCATCTGCAGCATCTGGAACCGGTGGGGGTCGGCGCACGCAATCTCGCCGAATGTCTGTCGCTCCAGCTGGCCGCGATGCCGGACGACACGCCGCAGCGCGACGCGGCGCTGGAAATCGTCAGGCATCACCTGGATGTGCTCGCGGCGCGCGATTTCACCCGCCTCAAGCGCACGCTCAAATGCGATGACGACTGCCTGCGCATCGTACAGAAACTGATCACCAGTCTGAACCCCAAGCCGGGCCGCGATTTCTCTTCCGAGGAAACGCGCTTCGTCATCGCCGACGTGATCGTCCGCAAAAACAAGGGCCTGTGGGTCGCGACACTCAATCCCGACGCGATGCCGCGGCTGCGGGTCAACCGCATGTATGCCGACATCCTGCAGCGCAACCGCGGCGGCAGCGCGCAACAGCTGAATTCCCAGCTGCAGGAAGCCAAGTGGCTGATCAAGAACGTGCAGCAACGTTTCGAAACCATCCTGCGCGTGTCCCAGGCCATCGTCGACCGCCAGCGCAACTTCCTGGAACACGGTGAAGTCGCGATGCGACCGCTGGTGCTGCGCGAAATCGCCGAAACGCTGAGCCTGCATGAATCAACGGTATCGCGTGTCACCACCCAGAAATTCATGCACACGCCGCGCGGCATCTTCGAACTGAAATATTTTTTCGGCAGCCATGTCGCCACCGAAGCCGGCGGCGCGGCGTCCAGCACCGCCATCCGCGCACTGATCAAACAGCTGGTCAGCGCGGAAAATACACGGTCGCCGCTCAGCGACGGTCAGATATCGGAATTGCTCGGTCAGCAGGGTATAGTGGTGGCGAGGCGCACCATCGCAAAATACCGTGAATCGATGCAAATCCTCCCGGTAAACCTCAGAAAAACGCTTTAAAAAAGGAGAAGCCATGAACCTGCACCTGACGGGCCACCACCTTCAGATTACTCCTGCGATCCGCGAACATGTCGCGCACAAGCTGGAAAAGATCACCGCCCATTTCGATCACGTGATCGACATCAGCGTCATCATGACGGTGGAAAAACTCCAGCATAAAGTCGAAGCCAAGATGCACCTGAGCGGCAAGGAAATCTTCTGCGAAGCCCATGGCGAGGACATGTATGTCGCCATTGACCATCTCGTCGGCAAACTGGACCGCGCGGTGATCAAGCACAAGGAAAAAAACCTCGCCCACCGTCACGACGGCACGCCGATCAAACACCGCGCCGTCGAAGAGTAGAATCGCCGTCCCGAACCGCGATATCCGCACGCCATGAACCTGATTGCCAAACTGCTGCCTGTCTCGAACGTCCTGCTGGATACCGACCTGACCAGCAAAAAACGGGTTTTCGAGCAGGCCGGCCTGCTGTTCGAAAACAACCAGCAGGTTGCTCGCAACGTGGTGTTCGACAGCCTGTTTGCGCGCGAAAAACTCGGCTCCACCGGCCTGGGTCAGGGCGTCGCGATTCCGCACGGCCGCATCAAGGGCCTCAAGGCTGCTGCGGGAGCGATCATCCGCATGCAGAACCCGATCCCGTTTGATGCCCCGGACGGACAGAATGTACGGTTGGCGTTTGTGCTGCTGGTGCCCGAACGCGCCACTGACGAACACCTGCAGATCCTCTCGGAACTGGCGCAGATGTTCTGCGACAAACCGTTCCGCGAAAAACTGTTCACGGCAGCCACGCCGGATGATTTTCTCCAGTTGATCACTCAATGGGAACCCAATGCCGCAGGTCAGCATAGCCCGGCTGTTTGACGACACCCGCGAGAAACTGCAGCTGACCTGGGTTGCCGGTCGCGACGGCGCCGACAAGGGACTCGACAGCGAGCTGACCAAGGACTCGTCGAAGGGTCTGGTCGGCCACCTCAACTTCATCCACCCCAACCTGATCCAGGTGCTGGGGCAGTCCGAAGTCAATCACCTGAACGCTCTTGATCCGGCCGAGTGCCGTGAACTGCTGAAGCGGACGGCCACCCGCGAACTCTCCTGCTTCATCATCGCCGGCGCCAACGGTATTCCGCCGGCCCTGCTGGAAGTCGCCGAAGCCACCCATACGCCGCTGTTCACTTCACCGATTCCCAGCGTCGAACTGATGTGGATCCTGCGTCCGCACCTCGCACGCACGCTGGCCGACTCCACCACGGTACATGGCGTGTTCCTCGATGTGCTCGGCGTCGGCGTACTGATCACCGGCGACTCCGGTGTCGGCAAAAGCGAACTGGCGCTGGAGCTGATCAGCCGCGGCAGCGGACTGATCGCCGACGATGTGGTCGAGTTGTACCGCGTCGGCCCGGAAAGCGTCGAGGGCCGCTGCCCTTCGCTGCTGCGCGATTTTCTTGAAGTGCGCGGCCTCGGCGTGCTCAACATCCGCACGATTTTCGGCGAAGCCGCGCTGCGTCCGCGAAAAAACGTGAAGATCGTCGTCCATCTCGAAAAACCTTCAGGCTCGGACCCGACCTTCCTCGACCGCCTGCCGCTGAAACCCGGCAGCGAATCGCTGATGGACGTCGAGATCCGCAAAGTCACAATCCCCGTCGCCGCCGGCCGCAACCTCGCCGTGCTGACCGAAGCCGCCGTACGCAACCATGTGCTGCAGATGCGCGGCATCGACAGCACGCGGGAATTTGTCGAACGGCAGGCGCAAGCAATGCAGAACAACGACGACTGACGCACGCCGACGCCATGCAACTGATCCTGATTACCGGACTTTCCGGCTCCGGCAAAAGCGTGGCACTGGCGGTCATGGAGGACGCGGGGTTTTACTGCGTCGACAACCTGCCGGTGAACATGGTCGGCACGCTGGTCGAAACGCTGCGCGCCTCCGGCACCGACCGTGTCGCGCTGACCATCGACGTACGAACCGGCGAAGCGATCACTGAATTGCCGGACCTGGTGACCCGCCTGCGCGGGGATGGCGTTGAGGTGCGCGTGCTGTTCCTCGAAGCCAAATCCGAAACGCTGATCAAACGTTACTCCGAGACCCGCCGCCGCCACCCGCTGTCGGCCACGGGACTGACACTGCCGGAATGTATCGCCCGCGAAAAAGAACTTGTCGCCGGCATCGCCGACATGGCCCACCACATCGACACCAGCGACCTTGCACCCAACACCCTGCGCAGCTGGATCAAGGATTTCGCCGCCGCACCGGTGGCCGGACTCACGCTGCTGTTTGAATCCTTCGGCTTCAAACACGGCATCCCGCTCGACGCAGACTTCGTGTTCGACGTGCGCTGCCTGCCCAATCCACACTACGATCCGCAACTGCGCCCGCTGACCGGCTGCGATGAACCGGTCGCCGCCTTCCTGCGTGCGACCCCCGATGCGATGCGCATGCTGGAAGACATCAGCCGTTTCATCAGCGACTGGCTGCCGGCCTTCGAACGCGACAACCGCAGTTATCTGACCGTCGCCATCGGCTGCACCGGGGGCCGCCACCGTTCGGTGTTTTTTGTCGAAACCCTGGCGGCCCGTTTCCGCGATCGCACCCGCACGCTCGCCCGTCACCGCGAACTCGGCGCATGACGGACGTCCGCGAAATACCGCTGTTTCCGCTGGGCACGGTGCTGTTTCCGGGCGGCCTGCTGCCGCTGAAAGTCTTCGAGCAGCGTTATGTCGACATGACCAAGGCCTGTCTGCGTGACAGCACGCCTTTTGGTGTCTGCCTGATCCGCGAAGGCCAGGAGATCGGCCAGCCGGCGACGCCGCAGTCCACGGGCTGCCTCGCCACCATTGAACAGTGGGATGTGCCTCACCCCAATCTGTTCACGCTGGTTGCGCGCGGTGGTGAACGTTTCCGCGTTCTCGACACCAGCGCCAACAGCAGCGGACTGATCATCGGCAAAATCGAAATGCTGCCGCCGGCCACGGCGAGCGCTGAAATGGATGCCGCCTGCGAAGAAGTGTTACGCCTGGCGATCAAACGCGCCGGCGCCGACAGCGTGCCCGGACCCATCCGGCTCGACAATCCCGTATGGGTCAGCTACCGGCTCGCTGAAATCCTGCCGATCACGCCACAGGAAAAACAGACACTGCTGGAAATGGATGACACCGACGCGCGCATGGTCCGGCTGCGGGAACTGCTGCTGACCCACGGCATCATCGAAAAAGTCAGTAAAAACAAATAGTTATAGACAATCCGCGACTGACGTCAGCGCTTGCGGTTCCGCGCAGTCAGTTGTTCCAGGATATCGCGTACCGGCGTCGGAATCGCCGCTCCACAAGCCTCTTCAATCGATAACCAGATCAGTCCGGGCTCCGCGACTCGTTGCGGCCAGGCTTTGACCAGCGCCGGTTGCGGCAGTATATCCAGGTGGTAATGCGTGAATCCGTGTGCGATCACCGGTAACGCTTCGCGCAGCTCCACGCGCGCGCCGTAACGCTGCGCACAGACCGCAACGGCATCGGCATCCGCATCCGTTTCCGGAAAACACCACAGGCCGCCCCAGATACCGGATGACGGCCTTTTTTCGAGCATCACTTCACCCGCACGCTGCAGCACCAGCATCTGCGTGCGCCGCTGCGGCAGGGCCTTGCGCGGTTTGCGTGTCGGCAATTCATCTGTGCGACCGGTTTTGTGTGCGATACAGAGGGCCTGCACCGGGCATTCGGTGCAGCGCGGATTGCGCCTTGCACAGAGCGTTGCTCCGAGATCCATCAACCCTTGTGTGTAGGCACGCAGCCCGGTTTTCGGCAGCAGCAGTTCTGCCTGCGCCCACAACTGTGCGGCAACCGCGCTTTCACCGGGATAACCGGCAATACCGCGGACGCGGGACAGCACGCGTTTGACGTTACCGTCGAGAATCGCCCCGCGCTTTCCGAACGCAAAGACAAGGATCGCGGCAGCCGTTGACCGGCCGATGCCCGGCAGCGCCGTCACCGCCTCCATCGTCTGTGGAAACGTTCCGCCATGCTCCGCGACCATGACCTGCGCCGCACGGTGCAGATTGCGTGCGCGCGAGTAATAACCCAGCCCGCTCCACAAGGCGAGTACATCATCAGCGGGTGCAGCCGCCAGCGCGGCAATGGTCGGGAAACGCCCGAGAAACCGTTTGTAGTAAGGGATCACCGCAGCGACCTGCGTCTGCTGCAGCATGATCTCCGACAACCACACGGCATAAGGATCACGCGTCTGCTGCCACGGCAGATCGTGGCGGCCATGGCTTTTCTGCCAGGCAATCAGCGCCGGAGCGAACTCACCGACCGCGGCATCAGACCGGCTTGTCACTACCACGTGACCCTTTGACACACGGCTCTGGATTCGGGGCGGAGGCTCATCGGACAATCGGCGCGGTTCATGGAGCGGGTGAAGGGAATCGAACCCTCGTATGCAGCTTGGGAAGCTGCCGTTCTGCCATTGAACTACACCCGCAGCGAACCGCATTGTAGCCGCGTTTAAGTCGACGCCAAAGTGTCCGGCCCCTTGGACCTACGGCTTTGACAAAACCCGGGAACATTAAAAAGATCAGGCTGAGAAATTCATGCAAGTCTCCGAATTAAAACAACAATATCAGGACAACCAGCCATTCCCCCATATCGTCATTGATAACGCCTTCAACATCGAGATGGTCCGTGAAGTCGAGCGGGAACTTTCGGGTTTTTCGGACTGGGACGGCGAAAAAAGTTTTTACGGCTCCAGCAAAAAACGCCACTGCGCCACGCCCGCAAAACTGCCGCCGGCAACCAACATGCTGTTGAATTACCTGAACAGCGCGGAATTCCTGCTGCCGCTGGAAAGGCTGACCGGCATTTCAGGTTTGATACCCGACCCCTATCTCTATGGCGGCGGCGTTCATTCCATCATCCGCGGCGGTTTCCTGAAAATCCACGCCGATTTCAACTGGCATGAAAAGCTGCAGCTGCACCGCCGCGTCAACCTGCTGCTCTACCTGAATTCCGGCTGGGATCCGTCCTGGGGCGGCGCACTGGAGTTGTGGGACGCCAAAATGGAAAAGAAACATATCGACGTCATGCCGGTCATCAACCGGCTGGTGATCTTCAACACCACTGACTTCTCTTACCACGGCCACCCCGAACCGCTGAACTGCCCGGAGAACCGCGCCCGCAATTCCATCGCCCTGTATTACTACTCGGCGAACCGGCCTGAAACTGAAATCCGCAACGGCAAATCACTCGATACGGATTACCGTCCCAGAACACCGGGTGAATTCTAAGCAGCCGCCCTGGTTCAACCCGCCGCGCGCGACACCCGGCACAGCAGCACCTTGAGATTGGTCTGATCCGATACCGGATCGCGCTGCGTGCTGTCGGTCAGGAAATTCACCGGACGCCAGGGGTTGTAGGGCTGACGTTCGCCCCAGCCGATCGGAATGAACACGGCGGTCGGCCGGATACCGGCGTGGACCCAGGCCATGGCCTCGATGCTGCCGTGCGCCGACTCCACCTTCACCCGTTCACCGTCCTTGATGCCGAGCTTGGCCGCCTTGTCGGGATGAATCTGGCAAAACAGATCGGGCCACATTTCCTGCGACTGCCAGAAATAATGCGTCCAGCTGTGGAAATGCGCCGCCGGCGGGCGACCGGTGACGAGTTCGGTATCAAAACCCTGCTCGCGCAACTTCAGACCCGGATGATCAGGGCCGGGGGCAACGATGCGGCCGCGCGCGCTGCCGGTCGCCGGCGAACAGAAGGGAGAAATCACGCCGGCTTCGCCATCGGTTTCCAGCAGTTCCATGTAAGGCAGATCAACGAGCTGTTCACGCTCCGAATAAAACTCGGGCAGAGCCGACAGACCCAGCACATTGAACTTGGCCTCAAGCGCTTCGGTCCAGAACTCGAGCTTGCCCGAGGGCGTCGGGAACCGCCGCCCCGGCGCGCCGCCCGGCACCGTCGTGCCTTCAAGGAACAGGGTTTCAATTTCCGGGGCGTCCTCGGTCGCCACCGGCTGACGCACCCAGCGGTACGGTACCGAGTGCAGACGCTTTTGCGTACAACCGCGCAGGCCGGGACTGTCGATGCAGACTTCATCCCAGAACACCGCGGGGTCCTTGTATTTGTCTTTCAGCACATCATCAAAGCCGAAACGCTTGCCGAGTTCGATCCAGATCCAGGTATCCGACTTCGCCTCGCCCGGCGGATCGATCATCTTGTCGATCCACACAATGCGGCGGTCGTCGTTGGAGCGGCCGATCTCGCCCTTCTCGATACCGCTCGCCGCCGGCAGCAGGTAATCGGCAAAGGCCGAGGTTTCATTGGCGAAGAGTTCGATGTGCACCATCAGGTCGAGGGCCGCAAACGCTTCGCGCGCCTTGGCCTGTCCCGGCCACTGCGCCATCGGGTTGTTGCAGGTGATCAGCGCGCGGATCGGATAAGGCTTGCCGTGGAGCATCGCCTCGGTCCAGCCCGCGGGACTGCGCCGCACCCGTTGTTTGTTGATTTTCGGCGCACGGTGTTCCGGCACCTTGGCGGCAATCGGCGTACCCGCGCTAAAATTGAAAAAAGCGCCGCCGCGCCGACCCCAGTTGCCGGTGATCGCCGCGACAAA
>CBHTVL010000083.1:0-7556 GCA_966096475.1 uncultured Burkholderiales bacterium | reverse complement strand
AACATCAAAACTCCGCTTTGAAAAATCAGGTCAACAGTTGATCAGGGAAGCGCCAGCCGTGCGAGCTGTGCGGCGTCCGTCAAATCGCCGATCCGCCAGCAGCTTTCAATCAGCTGTCCGGCCCGGCCCGCCGGCAACGTATCGCCGGCAAGTTCCATGAACTTGTGTTCAAGATCGCGATCAGTCATCGGATTATCGACGCTGCCCAGCGCATGCTCGACATGAATATCGATTCGACGGCCGTCGGTCAGCGTCACCATGACATGCGCCTCGTCATCGCGCAATCCTGCATCGGCTTCGGCGGACACGCGTTCGCGCAAGGCAGCCACCTTCGGGTTGAACACACGGTCATCGGTATATTGCGCTTCACCGGCAACACCGTCACAAAACACCACGGCGGCGGAATGAAACAGGCTCCATTTGCTTTCCAGGCCGCCGCGCGGCGCCTTGATGCCGGTCAGCTTCAGCGCCAGCGGATGCACACGCAGCGCGACGCCGGCAATCTGTTCGGGCTTAACGCCGTGTTTGTTGCGCGCCTCCAGACAGCCGTCGATCACCGGATGCGCCACCACGCCGCAGGCATGGGGCTTGTAGGTATTGAGCGCCAGTTCCCAGCGCTCACCCAGTCCATCGAGAATCACATCGAGATCGCAGTCACCGACCAGCACGCGCGCAAATCCGCGCGGCGCCTCGATCACGCGATCCGAACTGGTGAAACCGGCCTGCGCCATGAATGCGGAAAGCATGCCGTTCTGTGCCGCGCGGCCGTGGACAAAACATTTGCACATGGTGCCCGCCATCTCGCGCAGACCCGCCGCCTGCGTGCCGGCAATACCGAAAGCCCGCGCAATGCCCGCAGCGTCCAGACCCAGCACACGCCCCACCGCAGCCGCAGCACCGAATACGCCGGCGGTGCCGGTGATGTACCACTGCTCGATATGCGTCGGGTAAATGGCATTGGCAATGCGGCACTCGACATCAACGCCGACAATGAAGGCCTGCAGAAACTTCGCACCGGACAAGGGCTTGCCGTTCAGCAGGCGGTATTCAGCGAGCGCCAACAGCGATGAAGCCACCGGCACGCTGGGATGCAGCAGGGTGCGCAGATGGGTATCGTCAAAATCCAGTACATGCGCGCTCATGCCATTGAGCAGCGCTGCCGTCGGCGCATCCAGCCGCTCGCGGCGACCGATCACGGAGGCCTGTGGCGAACCGGCAAAGGGCAACAGCGCCGCGAGCGCAGTATCCAGCGTCTCGTGATGCGCGCCGCCCAGCGCACAACCCATCCAGTTCACCAGCGAACGTGCGGCCTCGTGGCGAACGGTATCCGGAATTGATTCAGGTTTTGCGGTAACCGTGAATTCGGCCAGCGCGCGGGTGACGCCTTGCGCCGCGGCCGGACCAGCTGTCTTGGCGGCGCTCAATCGACCCGCATCCCTGCCGCCTTGACCACCTTGGCCCACTTGTCGACCTCGTTGGCGATGAATGCGGTGAACTCCGCCGGAGAATTGCCGACCGGCTCGAATCCCGCCACCGCCATGCGTTCAACCACTTCCGGAATTTTCAGCACCTTGAGCGATTCCGCATGCAGTCGCGTGATGACGGGAGCCGGTGTTCCAGCCGGCACCAGGATGCCGTACCAGCCGCTCATCTCGTAGTCGGGAATACCTGCCTCGCTGACCGTCGGCAGATCAGGCGCCGCCGCCGAACGTTTGGCGCCGGTCACGCCGAGCGCGCGCAGTTTCCCGGATTTGATATGGCCGATCACCGACGGCGTGGTCGCAAACCCGACCGAAACTTCACCGCTGACCAGCGCCACCACGGCCGGACCGCCGCCCTTGTACGGCACGTGATTCATTTTGGTCTTGGTCATTTCCAGCATCAGCACTGCCGCCAGATGCGCGGAACTGCCGCTGCCCGAAGATGCGTAATCCAGCGCGCCCGGCTTCGCACGCGCCAGTGCAACCAGTTCCTTGACGTTTTTCACCGGCACCGACGGATGCACGACGACGATATTCGGCGCCGACGCCAGCAGTGATACCGCGTTGAAATCCTTGATGAAGTTGTAATTCAGTTTGCTGTACAGCGTCACGTTGATGCTGTGCGCGATATTGCCCATCAACAGCGTGTAGCCGTCGGCCGGTGCCTTTGCAGCAATCTCGGCACCCAGATTCGAACCGGCGCCGGGCCGGTTATCCAGCGTGACCTGCTGCGCAAGGCCATCGGCCAGCCTGGTGCCCAGGATACGCGCCAGCGTATCGGTGCCGCCGCCCGGCGGGAACGGCAGGATGAAACGGATCGGTCTGTTCGGGTACGGCGCCTGTGCATGCGCCGGTGTCATGGCGGTGAACAGGGCTGCCACAGTGGCAAGAATCAGGGACGCGACTACACAACCTTTACCAAGGCGTACGGTTTCCATTGCTGTCTCCCCCCAGAGATCGCCGCACCGCGGAACGCGGTTACGGACAATTCAGGCTAACACGGCCTTCCTGCACTGTCATGGCGCAGCGCAACGGCAGCCATGCAAGACCTTCAGACGCGTCCATTCCAGACCGTGGCATGAACATTGCTCGACCATGGTCAACAAGCATCACATCCCGATATCGCCATTCGCGAATTTCTCTTTCAAGGTTCTTCGATCATGCAACTGTGCAAAAAAATTTCAGTCATCACCTTCGGAATTCTGGCTCACACGACAATCCTCTTCGCCACACCGGCACCGGTCGCCGCACAGTCTTATCCGTCAAAAGCGGTGCGCATCATCGTGCCCTTCCCGCCGGGCGGCAACACCGACATCTATGCACGCCCGGTGTCCGCCAAAATGGCCGATCTCTACGGCAAACAGATGATCGTCGACAATCGCCCCGGCGCCGGCGGCTCCCTCGGCATGCAGGTCGCTGCCGCCCAGCCGCCGGACGGCTACACGCTGGTCTGGGGCAGCACCAGCACACACGGGGTCGGTCCCAATGTCTACAAAAAACTGCCTTATGACCCAATCGGCGATTTCGAGCCGGTGATCCTCACGGTGGTCGCGCAGAACATTCTGGTTGTGCATCCGTCGGTACCGGCGAAAAACGTCAAGGACCTGATCGCCATCGCCAAATCCAAACGCGGCGCGCTCACTTTCGCCTCCAGCGGCAACGGCACCATCAGCCACCTGATCGGCGAAGTATTCAAGGGCATGACCGGCACTGACATGGTGCACGTGCCCTATAAAGGCAGTTCGCAGGCAATGGTCGACCTGCTCTCGGGACAGATCGACGTGATGTTCGACAGCCTGTCTTCGTCACTGCCGCAGGTACGTGCCAACAAACTGCGCGCACTGGCGGTCACCGGCGGCAAACGTTTTTCCGGGATGAAGGATCTGCCGACCATCAACGAATCCGGACTCAAGGGATTTGAAGCGGCGACATGGCTGGCGATGTGGGCGCCGGCGCGTACGCCGAAAGACATCGTCGTCAAACTCAATGCCGACATCAACAAAATCCTGGTTCAACCGGACATGCTGCGCCTGATGGAAGACAACGGCGCGGAACCCGGCGGCGGATCGCCGGAACGGCTCGGCAATCACGTGAAATCCGAGATCGCCAAATGGGGCGCAGTGGTCAAGGCGGCGAATATCAAAGTGGAATAAACAAGACGCCCACGCGGGGATCGCCGCGGGAGGGCCTGCACGGACTCCTGCCGGCACCCGTCGCGGGGATTTTCGTGCAGAATGTTGGCCTTCCCCAGCCTCTGAACGGTAATGCCCGCAATGAAATCCGCTTCTGCAGTCCGCTTCGCCTTCGCCGCAGCTCTCGCCCTCGCCGTGATCACGCCGACCGCCGCACAGAACACAGCACAGAGTTATCCCACCCGCGCAGTTCGCATCATCGCGCCCTTCCCCGCCGGCGGTTCATCGGACCTGGTGGCGCGCATCCTCGCGCAGAAACTGACCGAACTGAACGGTCAGCAGTTCATCGTCGACAACCGTCCCGGTGCCGGCGGCACGCTGGGCACCGAACTCGGCGCCAAAGCCGCGCCTGACGGTTACACGCTGACCGTCGGCAATGTCGCGCCGACCGCGGTCAATGTCAGCCTGTTCAAAAAACTGCCCTACGATCCGGTCAACGATTTCGCACCGATCGCGCTGTCTGCCGTCGGCACCACGGTGTTGGTGGTACATCCGTCGCTGCCGGTGCGCAGCGTCAAGGACCTGATTGCGCTGGCCAAATCCAAACCGGGCCAGCTGAACTACGGCTCCGGCGGCAGCGGCACGCCGGCCCACCTCACCGGCGAACTGTTCCGTTACATGGCCAAGGTCAATATCGTGCACGTGCCTTACAAAGGCACCGGACAGTCGGTCAACGATCTGATCGCCGGCCATATCCAGTTCATTTTCGCCACCATGCCGGTCGGTATTCCGCATGTCAAAACCGGGCGCCTGCGCGGCCTTGCCGTGACCAGCGAAAAACGTTCGGCACTGGCGCCCGAACTGCCGGCCGTGGCTGAAACCCTGCCCGGCTTCCAGTTCGACAGCTGGTGGGGCCTGGTCGCCCCGGCAAAAACGCCCGCGGACATCATCAACAAACTCAACGGCCAGCTGTTGCAGATCACCAAACAGCCTGACGTCAAACAGCGATTTGCCGACCTCGGCCTCGAACCGGCCGGCAACTCGCCGCAGCAGTACGCCGCGTTCATCAAGTCGGAAATCGACAAGGTCGCCAAAATCGCCAAGGCGATCGGATTGCAAGCGGAATAAGCCGGACGATGCCCATGAAACGCTTGTTCACGGGCATGATGCTGGCCGCCTGGACTCAGGCAATCGGCGCAGCAACACCGTCCTATCCGGCACGACCGGTGCGCATGATCGCACCGATTTCCGCCGGCGGCGGCGCCGATGTTGCGGCGCGGCTGCTGGCCAAATCACTGACGGACACACTGCAACAGCAGGTCATCATCGACAACCGCCCCGGCGGCGGCAGCGTCATCGGCACCACGGCAGCCGCCGGCGCCACGCCCGACGGTTACACCATCCTGTGGGTTTCCGGCGCGCATGCCATCAATGCCGCATTCGCCCGCAACCTGCCCTACGATTCGATCAAAAGTTTCGAGCCGGTCACGCTGTTCGCGAAAATGCCCTTCGTGCTGGTGATCCATCCCTCGCTGAACGCGAAGACCATGCCGGAACTGCTGACACTGCTGCGCGCACAGCCCGGCAAATTCAATTACGCCAGCAGCGGCATCGGCAGCGCGTCGCATCTCGGCCTGGAAATGCTCCGGCTTTACGCGAAGGTCGACATGGTCAATGTCAGCTACAAGGGTTCCGCACCGTCGATCGCCGGCCTGCTCGGCGGCGAAGTGCAGATGGCGCTGCTCGGCCCGCTGTCGGTCAAGCCGCATATCGCTTCGGGCAAAGTCCGCGGACTCGCCGTATCCACCGCCAAACGCTCGGCCGCCTTCCCGACGCTGCCGGCCATCGGTGAAAGCGTGCCCCGATATGAAATGACCAGCTGGTACGGCATCCTCGCGCCGCGGGGAACGCCCCGAGCCATGATTGAACGCCTTAACGCTGCAGTAGCCGCCGCACAGACCGACAAAACACTGGAAGACACGCTGGCGCCGGAAGGCGCGGAATTGCCGCGGATGACGCCGCAGCAGTTCGGCCAGTATCTGCAAACGGAAATCGTCCGTTACGCCGAATTGCGCAGCAAACTCGATCTGCGTCTCGAATAAAAACCGGAGGAGCATCCATGAATCGCACCACACAGCTCGCCTGCAGCCTGCTGATCGCCGTCGGCTTGCACAACAGCGCCGCGGCACAGACTTATCCGGCCAAAGCCGTGAGCATGGTCATTCCCTTCCCCGCCGGCGGCGCCGTCGACATCGTCTGCCGCACGGTGGCGCAACGGCTGGCTGAAATCTGGAAACAGCCGGTCACTGCACTCAACCGTCCGGGCGCCGGCGGCAATATCGGCGTTGAATCGGTGGTGCGCTCGCCAGCTGACGGCTATACCCTGCTCTGCGCGTCAACCGCTCTGTCGATCAATCCGGCGCTGACACAGAAGCTGCCCTATGACGTGATGCGCGATCTGCTGCCGATCAGCCAGTTGGTCGTCACACCCAATGTGCTGGTGGTACATCCCTCGGTGCCCTCGAAATCCGTGCGCGAGCTGACGGCGCTGGCCAAATCCAAACCGGATCGCCTGACCGGCGGCTCGGCGGGTTCAGGCACCTCAGCCCATCTGTCACTGGAACTGTATAAAAGCCTCGCTGGCGTAAAAATTGTCCATGTCGCCTATAAAGGTTCAGCGCCCTCGCTGATCGGCGTGGTCGGCGGCGAAACCGACATCGCTTTCCTGCCGACCAGCGTGGTCAATCCCCATGTCGCCGCGGGACGGCTGCGCGCGCTGGCGGTAACCACGGCCAAACGCTCAAAAACTTTGCCTGATGTACCGACCATGGACGAAGCCGGCACCAAGGGGTACGAAGCGGCAGCGTGGAGCGCCATCCTCGCACCCGCAGGAACAGCACCCGCGGTGATCAATACGATTTACACCGGCATCACTGAAAGCTTCAAATCGCCGAGCGTGCAATCGACCTTCGAAAAAATCGGCGGTGAACCGATCGCCAGCAGCCCCGCCGAATTCACGCGTTACCTCGATGCCGAGATCAGCAAATGGCGCAAGGTCGTTGCCGCTGCCGGCATCAAACCGGAGTAAGCCATGCCTGAATCCATCATCAACGGCGTTGCCATCCAGTACGAAGTTCTCGGCGATCACGGTCCGTGGGTCGCGCTGACGCCGGGCGGACGTCTCGGTAACGACGATATCCGCTCCCTGGCCCAACGTGTCGCCGCCGGCGGTTACCGCGTGCTGATCCATGACCGCCGCAACTGCGGCACCTCTGAAGTTTCGGTCGCCGGTAACGGCGCCGAGCATGAAATCTGGGCTGACGATCTTTACGCGCTGCTGCAACAGCTCCATGCCCTGCCGGCGGTGATCGGCGGCGGTTCTTCCGGTTGCCGGATGTCGATCGAGTTCGCACTGCGTTATCCGCAAGCCGTCAACGGCCTGCTGCTGTGGCGGGTCACCGGCGTTCCCTTCGCCACGCAACGGCTGCGCGGAAAGTATTACGGTGAATACATCCGCGCCGCCAACCAGGGCGGCATGGCTGCGGTCTGCGAAACGCCGCATTTCCGTGAACGCATCGCGGCGCGCCCGGCGAACAAACAAGTGTTGCTGAACATGAATGCCGCGCAATTCATCGCGGCGATGACGGCATGGGACGAACAGTTCAAGACCGGCGCTGATCAGCCGGTCATCGGCGCCAGCGAGGAACAGCTGCGATCAATCAAGGCCCCCGCCTGCATTGTTCCCGGCAACGACAAGACCCATCCGCAACGCGCCGCCGCCGAACTGGCAAGGCTGATGCCCGATACCGAACTGTGCCCGCTGATGGGTGAAGACATCGATATCGACGTCGACCCGCATGAACACTGGGATGCCAAAGAGGACGCGCTGGCCGCGATCCTGCTCAAGGGCCTGCGGCGCATGAAACCATAAACCCGCGCAACA
>CBHTVL010000082.1:0-7598 GCA_966096475.1 uncultured Burkholderiales bacterium | reverse complement strand
GTCGCAAATAAACACCGACGGTCCTGCGATGAGCTTGCGCACCTCGTGCTGGCTCTTGCCGCAGAACGAGCAGTACAGCAACTTTTCACCGCTCACTTTTTCCGTCATGCCCGCAACCCTTTGTTCACTGTAAAGATCAGACCACCCGCCGCTTCAATCCAGCTTCAATAATCCCGGTATCCGCCTCAGGCCGCAACCGCTTCGCCGCGGCTGCTCAGGACCTTGTCGACCAGACCATAGTTTACCGCCTGCTCGGCCGAAAGGAAGTTGTCGCGATCGGTGTCTTTTTCGATCTCGGCAACATCCTTGCCGGTGTGTTTGGCGAGAATCGTATTGAGCTTGGCCTTGAGGTAGAGGATTTCCTTGGCATGGATCTCGATATCCGAAGCCTGCCCCTGGAAGCCGCCCATCGGCTGGTGAATCATCACGCGCGAGTTGGGCAGGCAGAAACGCTTGCCCTTGGCGCCCGCGGTCAGCAGCAGCGCGCCCATGCTCGCCGCCTGGCCGACGCACAGCGTCGACACATCCGGCTTGATGAACTGCATGGTGTCGTAAATCGCCATGCCGGCCGTCACCGAACCGCCGGGCGAGTTGATGTAGAAGGAGATGTCCTTGTCCGGATTCTCGGACTCGAGGAACAGCAGCTGGGCGATGATCAGGTTGGCCGTCACATCATTGACCGGGCCGACCAGGAACACCACGCGCTCCTTCAGCAGGCGCGAGTAGATGTCATAGGCGCGTTCGCCGCGGCCGCTCTGCTCGACCACCATCGGCACCAGGCCGAGGTTCTGCGGTTCCTGCATCATCCCGTACGGCTCGGTAAAGCTCATTGGCCATTCCCCATCAGTTCGTCGAAGGTCACGGCTTCATCCTTGACCTGTGCTGTCGCCAGCGCCCAGTTCACCACATTTTCCTCCAGCGCCACCGACTCGATATCCCGCAGCCGGTCCGGCGACTGGTAGAACCATTTAACCACTTCCTGCGGATGCTCGTAGCTCTGCGCCTGCTCTTCGACCAGGGCGCGAACCTGTTCCGGCTTGGCCTGCAGGTTATGCCCGCGCACCACTTCCGACAGGATCAGGCCGAGGGTCACACGACGCTGCGCCTGCTTCTCGAAAATATCCGCCGGCAGCGGAATGTTTTCGTTCACCGGAATGCCGCGCGCGGCCAGGTCCTGGCGCGCCATCTGCTGCAACCGTTCGATCTCCATCTCGACCAGCGCCTTCGGCACTTCCATCTTGGTCACTTCCATCAGCGCGTCCATCACGCGCTCCTTGGTCTTCGCCTTCAGCCGCGCCTTGACCTCACGCTCCAGGTTGCCGCGGATTTCCGCGCGCATCTTGGTCAGGTCGCCGTCCTCGACGCCCAGGCTTTTCGCAAACTCGGCATCGATGACCGGCAATTTCGGCGCCGCGACGGCTTTCACCGTCACTTCGAACACCGCGGTCTTGCCCGCCACTTCCTTGCCGGCGTAATCGTCCGGGAACTTCAGATCAAACTTCTTGCTCTCGCCGGCCTTCATGCCCGGCAGGCTCTTTTCGAACTCCGGCAGGAAACGGCCGTCGCCGAGAACCACGCTCTGGTCCTGCGACTTGCCGCCGGCAAACTCCACGCCGTCGATGGTGCCGACGTAATCCATGGTCACGCGGTCGCCGTTTTCGGCTGCGCGGTCCACCGCCTCATAGCTCACGCGCTGCTTGCGCATGATTTCCAGCGTCTTGTCGATTTCCGCTTCCGACACATCCAGCGTCGCACGCGTCACGCTGGCCTTGGCCACATCACCCACCACCACTTCCGGGTAAACCTCGAAAGTCGCGCTGTAGCTGAAATCACTGGCGCCATCGGCCGGCGGCGCGGCATCAAACTTCGGATAGCCGGCAACACGCAGGTTCTGTTGTGTAACGGCATCGCCGAAGGTTTTCTGCAGGGTGTCGCCCAAAACTTCCTGGCGCACCTGCGGACCGAACTGCTTGACCACCACGGTCAGCGGCACCTTGCCCGGACGGAAACCGTCAATCCTGACCGTACGCGTCAACCGCTTCAGGCGGCTCTGTACTTCAACATCGATATCCGCCATCGGCACGGTAATGTTCAGCTTGCGCTGGAGTGAACCCAGCGTTTCCAAATTCGCTTGCATCGAAAATTCCCTGTTAGTTAATCCGTAGCGCCCTGGTGCGAAAGGAGGGACTCGAACCCACACGCCTTTCGGCGCCAGAACCTAAATCTGGTGCGTCTACCAATTCCGCCACTTTCGCGCTGCAACAACGGCGCCCGGGCCCGCCTGAGCCTGCATTTGCCGGCGCCGGCGTCTTTTGCAACCCCTTGATTGTAATATAATTGCTCCCGAGCAAGGCCCCAGGCTGGCAGCAGTACCCCAACAATAAGCCAAGCCCTTGATGGAACTCCCTTTTCCGCACCCCGTGGCCGTCGACCATTACGAAAATTTCCCGGTTGCCTCCGTGTTGCTGCCGGTCCGGCTGCGGCGCCCGGTCGGGCTGATCTACCGCTTCGCCCGGGAATCCGATGACTTTGCCGACGAAGGCGACCTGCCGGATGCAGAACGCCTGGCCCTGCTGGCGACCTTCAGCCGCGAACTCGAACGCATCGAGCGCAACGAGCCGCCGGGCATTCCCTGGTTCGCCGATCTCGCCGCGATCATTCGCGAACACGGCCTGCCGATCCAGTTGTTCCACGACCTGCTGTCGGCCTTCGCCCAGGACGTCACCACCAAACGCTACGCCGACTACGCCGGCGTGCTCGACTACTGCCGCCGCTCGGCGAATCCGGTCGGCCGCCTGCTGCTTTATCTCTACGACGCCGCCAGCGAACAGAATCTGCAATACTCCGATGCCATCTGCACCAGCCTGCAGCTGATCAATTTCTGGCAGGACGTGGCGATCGACTGGAAAAAAGACCGTGTCTACTTCCCCCAAAACGACATGCTGCGCCACGGCGTCGGCGAAGCGCAGATTGCGGCCGGCGATACCGGCGGCCACTGGCAGGATCTGATGAACTTCGAAGTACGGCGCACCCGCGAGCTGCTGTATTCAGGACGACCGCTCGGACGCATCCTGAAAGGCCGGATCGGCCTTGAAATGCGCATGATCATCGCCGGCGGCGACCGCATTCTCGAAAAAATCACCGCAGCGCGCGGCGATGTGTTCCGCCACCGCCCCGTGCTGACCAAACCCGACTGGGCGCTGATGCTGTTCCGGTCGCTGATGGCGTGATCCCGTCATGATCGACGCCCACCAGTATTGTCAGGACAAGGCTTCGGGCAGCGGCTCAAGCTTCTATTACAGCTTCCTATTCCTGCCGAAAGAACGCCGCCGCGCCATCACCGCGCTCTACGCCTTCTGCCGCGAGGTCGATGACGTCGTCGATGAATGCAGCGACCCCGGCGTCGCCCGCACCAAGCTGGCGTGGTGGCGCGAGGACATCGCCCGGCTCTACGCCGGCAAAGCCCAGCATCCGGTGGCGCGTGCGCTGGCCGATGTCGTGCAGCCCTTCAGCATTACTGCTGACCAGTTGCTGACGGTCATCGACGGCATGGCGATGGATCTCGACTACAACCGTTATCCGGATTACGAGACACTGAAGCTCTACTGCCACCGTGTCGCCGGCATCGTCGGCCTGATGTCGGCGCGCATTTTCGGCTACAGCGACCCGCGCACGCTGGACTACGCTGCCGAACTGGGCCTCGCCTTCCAGCTGACCAACATCATCCGCGACGTCGGTGAAGACGCGCGCCGCAACCGCGTCTACCTGCCGCTGGACGAACTCGCTGCCGCGGGCATCGAAGCCGCGCAGATCGTGCATGTCAGCGCGAGCGTGCAATCGGGCGACGCCTTCCGCCAGCTGATGACGCGGCAGGTCGAACGCGCACAGGCCGCTTACGAATCCGCCTTCGCCAAACTGCCGGCGGCCGACCGCAAACCACAGCTGCCGGGCATCATCATGGCGGCGATTTATCGTACTCTGCTCGAAGAAATCCGCGACGACGGCTGTCGCGTACTGACACACCGCACTTCGCTGCCGCCGGCACGCAAGCTGTGGATCGCATTCAAGACCTGGATCAGGGGATAAGAGAGGAAGTCACACGATGGATATGCAACTGAAGGGTAAAACCGCACTCGTCACCGGCACCAGCCAGGGCATCGGCCGCTGCATCGCCAAAATGCTCGCCGCCGAAGGCGTCAGGCTGTGCATCGCCGCGCGCCGCAAAAACCTGCTCGAAGAACTGTCGAAAGAAATCGTGGCGGCCGGCGGCATTGCACCCGCCATTGTCGAAACCGACATCATGCAGGAAGGCGCGCCGCAGAAACTCGCCGACGCCGCACGCGCCGCGCTGGGCCACATCGACATTCTCGTCAACAGTGCCGGCGGCAGCCGCCCGGCAATTCCCGTCGACGCCCCCGAGGAAGAATGGGAAAGCGTGATGACGTTGAACTTCGTCCGCGTGCGCCAGCTCACCCACGCCGTGCTGCCCGACATGATCAGCCACAACTGGGGACGCGTGATCAATCTGTCCGGCAAATCCGAGCCCGACGCGCTGCTCGCCGCGACGCCGGCCAAGGCTGCGATTCACGGCTGGTCGAAAGGCCTGTCACGCAAAGTCGGCAAACACGGCATCACCGTGAACTGCCTCGCCCCCGGCCGCATCATGAGCGAACAGATCCGCCGCAAATACTCCCCCGAGTTCCGCGCCCATGAAGAGCAGCACGAAATCCCGGTCGGCCGTTACGGCGAGCCCGAGGAAATCGCCGCCATGGCCGTGTTCCTCGCCTCACCCCGCGGCAGCTATGTCACCGGCACCGTGATTCCGGTCGACGGCGGCATGCGCCGTTTCGCCTTCTGACGGAACCAACGCCGATGATTGCGGTCATTTTCGAAGTGTGGCCCGAGCCTGACCGCAAGCAGGAGTATCTCGACATTGCCGCCGGCCTGCGTCCGCTGCTGGAACAGGTCGACGGCTTTATTTCGATCGAGCGCTTCGAAAGCCTCAGCGAACCCGGAAAAATTCTCTCGCTGTCGGTGTTCCGGGATGAGGCCGCAGTCGCACGCTGGCGCGCACTGGAGCAGCATCGCGAAGCACAAACCAGCGGGCGCGGCGGGATTTTCCGCGACTACCGGCTGCGGGTGGCCGGCGTGATCCGTGATTACAGCATGACCCGACGGGAACAGGCGCCCGGCGACAGCCGCGACCAACACGGCTGACCGGCGCAACAGACCGAAGGGTCATGATCCAGACATGCAGTTGTGTTATGTATCAATGATCTACCCGAGAACACTGCCTTGCCCCACAGCATCAACCTGATCACCACCATCGCCGCCGCCTTCGGGCTGGCGCTGGTCTTCGGTCTCATTGCCGCACGCCTGAAACTGCCGCCACTGGTCGGCTATCTGATTGCCGGCATGCTGATCGGCCCGCACACGCCGGGTTTTGTCGCCGACATGGAACTCGCCGGCCAGCTCGCCGAAATCGGCGTGATGCTGCTGATGTTCGGCGACGGCCTGCATCTGTCGATTGATGATCTGCTGTCGGTACGCAAGATCGCCCTGCCCGGTGCGGTCGTACAGATCGCCGCCGCCACACTGCTCGGCATGGCCGTCGCGCATTTCTGGGGCTGGTCGATCGGCGCGGGACTGGTCTTCGGCCTCGCACTGTCGGTTGCCAGCACTGTCGTGCTGCTCAAGGCATTGGAAAGCCGCGGCGTGATGGATTCGATGAACGGCCGCATCGCCGTCGGCTGGCTGGTGGTTGAAGACCTGGTCATGGTGCTGGCGCTGGTGCTGCTGCCGCCGCTGGCCGGTGTACTGGGCGGCGGCGACAGCTTGAACACCACCGAACTGCTGAAAACCATCGGCTACACGCTGGGCCAGGTCGTGATCTTTGTCGTGCTGATGCTGGTGGTCGGCCGGCGTCTGTTCCCGTGGATCCTGTGGCAGGTCGCACGCACCGCTTCGCGCGAACTGTTCACCCTGTGCGTGATTGCCGCCGCCCTCGGCATCGCCTACGGCGCGGCAGCGCTGTTCGGCGTATCGTTTGCGCTGGGTGCGTTTTTCGCCGGCATGGTGCTGCGTGAATCCGAACTGAGCCACCGCGCCGCGGAGGAGTCCCTGCCGCTGCGCGACGCCTTCGCCGTGCTGTTCTTTGTCTCGGTCGGCATGCTCTTCGATCCGCGCATGCTGATCAACGATCCGCTGCATGTACTGGCCGTGGTCGGCATCATCATTATCGGCAAATCGCTGGCGGCCTTCGCCATCGTGCTCGCCTTCCGTTATCCGCTGAACACGGCATTGACGGTGTCGGCCAGCCTCGCGCAGATCGGCGAATTCTCTTTCATCCTCGCCGGCCTCGGCGTTGCACTGAAGCTGCTGCCGGTCGAAGGCCAGAGCCTGATCCTCGCCGGCGCAGTGATATCCATCGCCCTCAATCCGCTGGTATTCAGCCTGATCGACCCGCTGTGCAAATGGATCCAGTCACGTTCCGATATTGCCCGCGTGATGGAACGGCCCAATGATCCGCTGGCGGTCCTGCCGGATTCAACCGAAGCGAATCTGCTCACCGGCCATGTACTGATCGTCGGCCACGGCCGCGTCGGCAGCCGCATCGCCAATGCCCTGTCGGAACAGGGCATCTCTGTCGTCGTTGCCGAGCAGAACCGGGAAACGGTTGAAGTCCTGCGCGAACGCGGCATCCCCGCGGTATCAGGCGACGCCGCCGAACCGGCAGTTCTGATCCAGGCCCATGTCGCTCGGGCGCGCATGCTGGTGATCGCGATGTCGGACTCGGCGCGTGCGCAACGCATGATCGAAACCGCGCACATCCTCAATCCCGCGATTGAAATCATCGTGCTGACGCACAGCGATGAAGAAGCCCGTCTGCTGCAAAGCGACCGGCCGGACCGGGTGTTTGTCGGCGAAACCGAACTGGCGTCCGGCATGACGCAATATGTGCTCGACCGCATCAAGGACAGCGGCGGCAGCGACAGCAAGCCGCCGCTTACGACAGCAGCTTGATATCCAGCGCGCGTTCCGTGAGCCAGATTGCCGCAAGGATCGCGACAAGGACGGAGCCGCCGGCAAACACCACCCGCGAATAAAAACGCGTCCTGCGCAGCGCGAAGGCCAGCGGCAGGAATACGGCAACAATGCTCAGCTGCCCCAGTTCGACGCCGACATTAAAGCCGAACAGCGAAGACAGCAGCGCGTCGCGCGGCAATCCCAGATCGGTCAGCACCGATGCAAAACCGAAACCGTGGATCAGGCCGAAGGTGAAGGCCATCAGCCAGCGCCGTTCATTGACCAGCGGATACAGGTTGTTCAGTGCGGCAAACACCACTGACGCCGCAATCACCGACTCCACCAGCCGTGACGGCAAGGCGATGATTTCCAGCGCCGCCAGACTCAGCGTGATCGAATGCGCAACGGTAAACGCCGTCACCACCTTCAGCACATCCCAGAACACCGGCTTGAAGCGTTGCGCCGGCACCCAGCGCCCGGCTTCGCGCAAAAACACCGCAGGTAACAGCAGCGACAGCAGGAACAGCACATGATCAAAGCCGATCCAGATATGCCACACGCCTTCGCGCACA
>CBHTVL010000081.1:0-7730 GCA_966096475.1 uncultured Burkholderiales bacterium | reverse complement strand
GTCAAAAGCGCTGCTGCACATGGCCAAGGTCATCACCGAAGCCGATGAGGCTGCACATGCCGGCATCACCTTCGGCAAACCGAAAATCGAAATCGACAAGCTGCGCGCGTGGAAAGACGGCGTGCTGGGCAAGCTGACCAAAGGCCTGTCGGGTCTCGCCAAGCAACGCAAGGTGCAGGTCATCACCGGCCGCGGCGAATTTGCTTCGTCCAACACCATCCGTGTGGAAACCGCTGAAGGTGTGAAGACCGTCGCTTTCGACAGCTGCATCATCGCCGCAGGCTCTTCGGTCGCAAAAATCCCGGGATTCCCCTACGACGATCCGCGCATCATCGATTCGACCGGCGCACTGAAACTGGCAACCGTGCCGAAACGCATGTTGATCATCGGCGGCGGCATCATCGGTCTGGAAATGGCCACGGTGTATGACGCACTGGGTTCGAAAATAACCGTGGTCGAACTGATGGACGGCCTGATCCCAGGTGCCGACAAAGACGTGGTGCGCCCGCTGGCCAAACGCATCGAAAAGCGCTACGAAAAAATCCTGCTGAAGACCAAGGTCGCGAAAATCGAAGCGCAAAAGGACGGCCTCGAGGTCACCTTCGAAAGCACCGACGGAAAAACCACTACGGATATCTTTGATGCCGCCTTGATGGCAGTGGGCCGCCGGCCCAATGGCCGCGACATCAAGGCGGATGCTGCAGGCGTCACCGTGAATGAGCGCGGCTACATCCCTGTCGACAAACAGCAGCGCACCAACGTGCCGCATATTTACGCCATCGGCGACGTCTGCGGCGAACCGATGCTCGCGCACAAAGCCACTTACGAAGCCAAGATCGCCGCCGAAGTCATCGCCGGTCACAAGGCCTTTTTCGACGCACGCACGATCCCGTCCGTCGCCTATACCGATCCGGAAATCGCCTGGATGGGTCTCACCGAAACCCAGGCGCAGGCGCAGGGCATCGAATACGACAAGGCGGTGTTCCCGTGGGCCGCCAGCGGCCGCGCACTGGCTACCGGCCGTGACGAGGGCATGACCAAGGCGCTGTTCGACAAAAAAACCCGCCGCCTGATCGGTGCCGCGATGACCGGCGTCAATGCCGGCGAGTTGATTGCTGAAGCCGTGCTGGCGCTGGAAATGGGCGCCGACTCGCACGACATCGGCCTGACCATTCACCCGCATCCGACGCTGTCGGAAACCCTGTTCTTTGCCGCGGAAATGGCCGAAGGTTCGATCACCGACCTCTACGTACCGAAGAAATAAAAACCCGGCGTACGCGCGGACATGGCCGTCAATCCCGACGACATCGTCACCTTTATCATCCAGCACAAGGTGCGCGCCACGCACCGGGAACAGTATGAGCAGTGGCTGCGCGATATCGGCCGCGAAGCCGAACGTTACCCCGGCCATCTCGGCACCAATGTCATCCGCCCGCTGGATGCCGCCGGCCAGTACACCATCATCATCCGCTTTGATCAGTACGATCACCTGAAAGCCTGGGTGGAGTCCGATGTCCGCCGCAACTATGTGCGCAAGGTCGAACCGATCCTCGAAGGCGGTGACCGCATCGAAATCAAATCCGGACTGGATTTCTGGTTCACGCCGCCGGGTGTGCGTGCACCCAACCGTTTCAAACAGTTCCTGATCACCTTCTCGGCGATTTATCCGCTGACCCTGGTGATCCCCGCCGGGCTGTCGCCGGCGATTGACGCGATGCCGCTGCTGGGCAATCTGTTCATCAGCCGCTTTCTGGTCGCCGGCATCATTGTCTGGCTGATGGTTTACGTGATCATGCCGCGTTACACCCGCGCGGTTGCCGACTGGCTGTACCGCTGACCCGGATGCCGTAACGCATTGTGGACGGCATCCCGCTCCGGGTCTTTGCCGCTTCTCCGCAGTTGCCGCACTTTCCCGCTGGCGTTAGCATCGCGTATTGCACTGCGCCGCACGTCCACATTAAGGAATACCCCTTTGAAGTTCGTCCTGACCATCGCCACGGCGCTGGCTTTTGCCGCTTCCACGTCGCTGGCGCAAACCTTTCCAACAAAACCGATCCGCTGGGTAGTCCCCTCCTCGGCCGGCGGCGGCAATGATCAACTGGCGCGATTGTTCGGTGCGAAGATCACGCAGAACTGGGGACAACAGGTCATCGTCGACCTGCGGCCGGGCGCGGCCGGCATCGTCGGCTCGGAAATCGTCGCCAAGGCGCCGCCCGACGGCTACACGATTCTGATTGTCGCCACCGGTTATTCGCTCAATCCCAGCCTCTACGCGACACTGCCCTACGACACGCTCAACGATTTCGCGCGGGTGACGCTGCTGGCCTATTCACCGAACGTGCTGGTCGTGCATCCCTCGCTGCCCGTCAAATCGGTGAAGCAGTTGATCGCACTGGCCAAGTCGCGCCCCGGTGATCTGAACTACGCCTCATCGGGCGCGGGCACCGGCGGCCATCTGTCGATTGAACTGCTCAAACATATGGCCGGTATCCAGATGGTGCATGTGCCGTATAAGGGCGCGGGTGACTCGACCGCCGCCGTGGTCAGCGGCCAGGTGCATATGCTGATGACCGCGCCGGGTGCTGCGATTCCGTTTCTGAAGTCCGGACGGCTGCGCGCCATCGCTGTCGGCTCAGGCGCGCGTGTGAAGGCCCTGCCCGAGGTGCCGACCGTCGCTGAAGCCGGCTTGCCCGGTTACGCCGTCGAGGGTTATTACGGTGTGCTGGCACCGGGCAAGACCCCGCGTCCGATCATCGACCGGCTGCATGGCGAAATGACACGGATCAGCAAACTGCCGGACGTCAGCGCCCAGATGGAAGCGAGCGGTTTTGATCCGGTCGCGCTGGGCCCCGATCAATTTACGGATTTCGTCAAAAAAGAACTGCAGAAATGGCCGCCGGTGTTCAAGGCGGCCGGCATCAAGGTCAATTAATGCGGGACGCGGTGCAGAACCGCATCCCCGCAGCACAACCGATTCACAGGAGATTGCAATGGGACAGATTTTTCTCGTAGTACCCGACGCGCCGATCGAAGACGTCGCGCAGCTCAATGCCAACCGCCAGCTCGGCGAGTCCGGCATCCGCCTCGGCATCCTCGATAACACCAAGGGCAACGCCGATCATCTGCTGAACATGATCATCGAAGGCGTGAAAAAAGAATTCAAGGTCGATTCGGTGGTGATGACGCGCAAGGCCGCTTCCAGCCGCCCGGCCGCCGAAGACATCCTCGAAAAACTCGCGAAGGAGGCCGACCTCGTTGTCAGTGCCATGGCCGATTGAGGGTCGTGCACGTCGTGGAGTGTCCACGACATGGCGCAACTGAGAAAACGCGGTCTGATAACCGCCGTGATCTGTTCCGATACCTTCATGAAGCTGGGCAGCGCGCAGGCCAAGGTGTTTGGCGTGCCTGATCTGCCGCTGCTGGAAATCAAACACCCGCTGGGCGGGCTGAGCATGGAAAAAGTACGCGAACGCGCCGACGTGGCGCTGCCGCAGCTGATCCGCGCAATCAAGGCGATCAAGGAAAAGCAGGCATGCGCCTACTCGAAACACTGAAACAGAAACCCGGCGCGCTGGTCGCCTGTGACGACGACCCCGAGGCCGTCTTTGAACTGATGTGCAGCAAGGGCTGGAGCGACGGCCTGCCGGTCATTCCGCCCACTGCCGAGCGCGTTGAACGGATGCTCGCTTACTGCGACCGCGACCTCGACAAACCGGTGCTGAACATCCCGCCGCGTTTCGGTGCCGCGACGCCGGTGCGTATCGCGGCCAACGCGGTAATGGCCGGCTGCAAACCGGAACATTTCCCGCTGGTGCTGCTGGCACTGGAAGCTTTGGCCGACGAGCAGTACAACCTCTACGGCACCCAGGCCACGACGCATCCCTGCACCCCGATGCTGATTTTCAACGGACCTGCCGCCAGAGAAGCCGGACTCAACGCCGGGCAGAACGCGATGGGCAATTATTTCCGCGCCAACGCCGTGATCGGCCGCGCCGTGCGGCTGGCGCTGGTCAATATCGGCGCCGCGATTCCCGGCACCGGTGACATGGCGACAACCGGCACGCCGGCCAAATTCACCTTTTGCGTCGCCGAAAACGAAGAGCAAAGCCCCTGGGACCCGCTGCATGTCGAACTGGGTTTTCCGCGTGAATCCAGCGCGGTCACGGTCATCGCTGCTGAAGGCCCGCACAACGTCAACGACCATGAAAGCCTCAACGCCGAAGGCATTCTGACCATGGTCGCCGGCACGATGACCATCACCGGCTCGAATAATCCGTACTATCCCGGACAGCCCCTGCTCGCCTTCGGTCCCGAACATGCCGCGACCGTGGCCAACGACGGCATGAGCAAGGCCGATGTGCGCAAATGGCTGTTCGACCACGCCACGATGCCGCTGTCACGCTTTTCGAAAGACACCATCGAACGGCGCTTCCGCCGCAAGCTGGCGGCCCAGTATGCCGACGCAGCACTGGATGCACCGGTGCGCATGTTTGCCAAACCGGAAGACCTGGTGATCATCGTCACCGGCGGCGCCGGCAAACATTCGCAATACGTGCCGACTTTCGGCAACACCCGGGCAGCAACGCGCGTGCTCAAACGGGCGGACGGTACTCTGGCAAAATCCCTGCACGACTTCAAACGCAACTGATCACCCAGGAGCAATATCCATGAGCGACAACCTGAAGGCCTACAACATATTCGATCTGCGCAATATTGCGCTGAAGCGCGTGCCGAAAGGTTTTTTTGAATTCGTCGATCGCGGCACCGAGGACGAAGTCGCGCTGCGCAACAACCGCGCAGTATTCGACCGTATCCGCTTCCGCACCCGGACTTTTGTCGACGTCTCCAAGCGCACGCAGGACACCACCATTTTCGGTACCAAATACAAGATGCCGCTGGTGATCGCGCCCACCGGCGTTGCCGGCCTGCTCTGGCATGAAGGCGAAATCAAGCTGGCGAAGGCTGCACGCGCAGCAGGCATTCCCTTCACGCTGGCCACCGGATCAATCACCGCGATGGAACGTGTCGCCGATGAAGCCGGCGGCGACCTGTGGTTCCAGCTCTATCTGTGGCCGGACCGCTCGATGTCGCATGAACTGGTCAACCGCGCCAAGGCGGCGGGCTACAAGACGCTGGTGGTCACCGTCGACGGCGTATCGTCGGGCAACCGCGAATACACTCTGCGCAACGGCTTCACGCTGCCGTTCAGCCTCAATGCCCGCAATATGTGGGACATGGCCACCCATCCGCGCTGGCTGATGGGCGTAATGGCGCGCTACCTGATGACCACCGGCATGCCGATGTATGCCAACTACCCCGAAGCCGCCAAGGCGAAAATGACCAAGGGACCGCCCGGACGTGCCAGCCTGCGCACCGACTCGATCAGTTGGGCCGACCTCGATGCCCTGCGCAAGATCTGGCCGGGCAAGCTGATCGTCAAGGGCATCCTCGACCCGCAGGATGCGATCTCCGCGGTTGATCACGGCGCTGACGGCATCGACGTCTCCAACCACGGCGGCCGCAACCTCGACGGCATCGTTTCGCCGATCGAAGTACTGCCGGAAATAGTCGATGCGGTGGGCAAACGCACCACCATTTTCATGGACAGCGGCATCCGCCGCGGCAGCGATGTGGTCAAGGCGCTGGCGCTGGGCGCCAATGCGGTCATGGTCGGCCGTTCGACGCTGTATGGCGTGGCTGCCGGCGGCGAAGCGGGCGCCGCGCGCGCCCTGGCGATTTATCGTGACGAAATCCACCGCAACATGGCCCTGCTGGGCTGCAACACCATTGAGGATATCGGCCCGCAGTGCCTGCTGTTCGCCGACAAGCATGAATTACGCGCGCCGGCACACCGGCCCTCGCTGCGTGTGATTGACGGCAAAACCGCCGAATCCTGACCCTGTCACGACCGCCCTCCGGGGCGGTCGTTTGCCGGCAAGAAACACACCCGCTGCCCGCGTCGTTTGCAGGGGTATTGATCTGCAGCAACCACCGGTGTTTTTCGCTTTTTTTTCCCCTGCCAAACGGGTAGACTTTCGGCACTTTTGGGCACGCCCCCCAAAGGTCCAAATAGGCGAATAAAAACAAAGAATTGTGGCGATTACCGCAGCAGGAGCATTTTTTGAAGCCGACTGATATTTCGCACCCCGATTACTTCCATAAAGTTGTCGATTGTCAGTGGGCCTGCCCGGCCCACACGCCCGTCCCCGAATACATCCGCTTGATCGCGGCAGGCCGTTACGACGATGCCTACATGGTCAACTGGAAATCGAATGTATTCCCCGGCATTCTCGGCCGCACCTGCGATCGCCCCTGCGAACCTGCATGCCGTCGCGGCCGTGTCGAGGAAGGCAACGTCGAGATGCGCAAACCGACCGCGCATGAAGACGGCCCCAAAGCCGAACCCGTGGCGATCTGCCGGCTCAAGCGCGTTGCCGCCGATAACAAGGACGACGTCACGGCACGCATGCCGAAAGCGCCGAAGCAGAAAAACGGCAAACGCATTGCCTGCATCGGCGGCGGCCCCGCCTCACTGACTGTCGCCCGCGATCTCGCGCCGCTCGGTTATGACATCACCGTGTATGAAGCCGACCCCAAAGCGGGCGGCTTCATGCGCTCGCAGGTGCCGCGTTTCCGCCTGCCGGAAGCCGTCATCGACGAGGAAGTCGGCTACATCACCGGCATCGGCAACATCACGATGCGTACCGGCCAACGTGTCGACAGCCTGAAAAAAATCCTCGCTGAAGGTTATGACGCGGTATTTGTCGGCACCGGCGCGCCGCGCGGCCGCGACCTGGATGTGCCGGGTCGCGCCGATGCAGCGAAAAACGTGCACCTCGGAATCGACTGGTTGGCCAGCGTGTCCTTCGGCCACATCGACAAGATTGGTAAGAAAGTGATCGTGCTCGGCGGCGGCAACACCGCGATGGACTGCTGTCGTTCGGCGAAGCGCCTCGGCGGCGAAGACGTCAAAGTCATCGTGCGCTCGGGCTACGAAGAAATGAAAGCCAGCCCCTGGGAAAAGGAAGATGCCATCGAAGAAGGCATCCCCATCCTCAACTTCATGGTGCCGAAGTCCTGCACCGTCAAGGACGGCAAGCTCACCGGCATGACCTTCGAGAAGGTCAAGGCGGAATACGACGCCAAGGGCCGCCGCAATCTGGTGCCCACCGGTGAACCCGACCAGTTTGTTGAATGTGATGACGTGCTGGTCGCCATCGGCCAGGAAAATGCCTTCCCCTGGATCGAGCGCGATTCCGGCCTTGAATTCGACAAGTGGAATATGCCGGTCGTCGACAAGGTGACTTTCCAGTCGACCAACCCGAAAGTGTTTTTCGGCGGCGACGCCGCGTTCGGCCCGAAGAACATCATCTGGGCGGTCGCCCACGGCCACGAAGCCGCGGTGTCGATCGACAAGATGCTCACCGGCGAAGAACTGAAAGACCGTCCGCTGCCGGCCGTCGTCGTGATGTCGCAGAAGATGGGCATCCACGAGTGGAGCTACGACAACGACGTCTCCGCCGCCATGCGCCATAAGGTGCCCTGGCAGGACCAGAAGCTGACACTGAAGAACATCAAGGTCGAAGTTGAACTCGGCTTCGATCCGAAGTCCGGTTTTGCCGAAGCCCAGCGCTGCCTGAACTGCGACGTACAGACGGTGTTCGCACCCAAGCTGTGCATCGAATGCGACGCCTGCGTCGACATCTGCCCGATGGACTGCATCACCTTCA
>CBHTVL010000080.1:0-7731 GCA_966096475.1 uncultured Burkholderiales bacterium | reverse complement strand
CGAGATCCTCGAGACCGTCACCGACCGCTGCGAGGATGTCGCGAACATCATCGAAGGCATCGTTCTCGAACACTCCTAGGCCGCACCCTCATGGATCACTTAAGCATCAGCCTGGGCGTCATCGTGCTGCTGGTCGCGGTTGCGCTGATATTCGATTTCATGAACGGCTTCCACGACGCCGCGAATTCGATCGCCACCGTGGTATCGACCCGCGTGCTGAAGCCGTACCAGGCCGTGATGTGGGCGGCCTTTTTCAATTTCGCCGCGCTGTTTGTGTTCCATTTGAAAGTGGCGACGACGGTGGGGCAGGGCATCATCGATGCCTCGGTGGTGGATCACCACATCATTTTCGGCGCGCTGGTCGGCGCCATCGTCTGGAACATCATCACCTGGTACTACGGACTGCCGTCGAGTTCTTCACATGCACTGATCGGCGGCCTGATCGGCGCCGCGGTGGCGAAAAGCGGTTTCTGGGCACTGCAGAGCGCCGGCATCTACAAGACGCTGATCTTCATCGTCATATCGCCGACACTCGGCTTCCTGCTGGCCGGGCTGCTGATGGTTGCGGTGTCATGGATTTGCCGGCGAACGACGCCGGCCAAGGTCGATCGCTGGTTCCGCCGGCTGCAGTTGCTGTCGGCGGCGATGTACAGCCTCGGCCACGGCGGCAATGACGCGCAGAAAACCATGGGCATCATTCTGATGCTGCTGATTGCCGCCGGCATCAGCGGGCCCAAGGATCCGGTGCCGATGTGGGTGATCATCAGCTGCTACGCCGCGATCAGCATCGGTACACTGCTCGGCGGCTGGCGCATCGTCAGGACCATGGGCCAGAAAATCACCAAGCTGAAACCGGTCGGCGGATTCTGCGCGGAGACCGGCGGCGCATTGACCCTGTTCATGGCGACCAGCCTCGGCATCCCGGTATCGACGACGCACACCATTACCGGTTCCATTGTCGGCGTCGGTTCGGCGCAATCGGTCTCCGCCGTGCGCTGGGGTGTGGCCGGCAACATCGTGCTGGCCTGGGTGCTGACCATCCCCTGCTCGGCGACCATCTCCGCGATTACCTGGTGGCTCAGCCTGAGCCTGTTCCCCTGATCAAGCCGTACCCCGCAAGCAGAAGTGACAAGTGAGTTCGAGATGACCATCAGCGAAGACAGCAGCCACGCCGGGATGCTCGCGCAGAGCGTCGGCGATTTTGTCAAACGCGGTGCCGACCTGCCGCGCGTGCGCGCGTTAACGCAGACGCACGCGGAGTTTGATGCCGCACAGTGGCGCCAGCTCGCCGAGCTCGGCTGGCTGGGCGTATTGGTACCGGAATCCTGTGGCGGTCTCGGACTGGGATTGGCCGAGGCGGCGATTGTGGCCGAAGGTCTCGGTCGCGCACTGACGCCGGAACCCTACACCGCTGTCGCTGTGCTGGCGGCGCGCGTACTGGAGCAGTCCGCGGGCCCGCTGCGCGACGAATTGCTGGCGGGTCTCGCATCGGGCGAGCGTGTGCCGGTGCTCGCCTGGCAGGAACAGGCCGATGATTTCGGCGGACTGCAGGTGGCCACCACAGCGACGCCTTTTGAGGGCGGTTATCGCGTCAGCGGCGGGAAACAATTCGTCATCGGCGCCGGTGCGGCCGACGGTTATCTGGTGACGGCAAATGCCGCAGACGGTTTGCAACTGCTGTGGGTGCCGCGCAGTGCGGCAGGCTGCAGCACTGCACAGCAGCCTCTGGCCGATGGCCGCAGTTACGGCACGTTGACCCTGAAGGATGTGACGGTGCCGCGCGAGCAGGTATTGGCTTCCGGGCGCACTGCGCGTGCGGCGCTGGATCGTGCGCTGGATCACGCGGCAGTGACGGCTTCGGCCGAACTCGTCGGCATCCTGAAACGCAGCAATGAAATGAGCCTGGATTACATGAAGACCCGGGTGCAGTTCGGCAAACCCATCGGCAGTTTCCAGGCCTTGCAGCATCGCGCTGTTGATTTGTATATCCAGCAGGAGCTGGCTGACGCCGTGCTGCGCGACGTGATCCGCCAGCTCGACGATGCACCGGACGAGAAAACACGCGCGCTGTCGGCGAGCCGCGCCAAATCACGTTGTGCGGATGCTGCGCTGGCGATCACCCGCGCCGCGATCCAGTTCCATGGCGCGATCGGCTTTACCGAAGATTGTGACGTCGGGCTGTACGTCAAACGGGCGATGACCGTATCGGCCTGGCTCGGCAACGGCCGCAACCATCGCGCGCGTTATGCGCGGTTGTCGGTGCAGGCGCAGCGCAAGGAGGCCGCATGAGCGACTGGAATGCGATGAGCGACGAGGCCTTCCGCGCCGAAGCGCGCGCCTTTTTCGAGAGCGAGTTCCCGGAGGAATTCAAATTCCTGCCGCGGCGCATGCGCTGGAGCGAATGCCGTAGCTGGTATCTGAAGCTGTCAAAAAAAGGCTGGATTGCGCCGAACTGGCCGCGCGAGCACGGCGGCATGGGCCTGTCGCCGTCGAAGCTGCTGATTTATTTCGAGGAAACTGAACGCGCCGGCGTCGGCCGCATGCCTGATCAGGGCATCACCATGGTCGGTCCGACGCTGATCCGCTTCGGCAATGACGCACAGCGCGTCCACTACCTGCCGAAAATCATCGCCGGCGACGCGATCTGGTGCCAGGGTTATTCCGAACCCAATGCCGGCTCCGATCTCGCCAGCCTGCGCACGGAAGCGGTACCCGACGGCGACGACTATGTCATCAACGGCAGCAAGATCTGGACGTCGATGGCGCACGACGCGACCAATATTTACGTGCTCGCCCGCACCGACAAGCAGGCGAAGAAAAAACAGGAAGGCATCAGCTTTTTTCTGGTCGACATGAAAACGCCGGGCATCACGCTGCGCACCATCCGCAACATCGCCGGCCACGAAGAGTTCTGCCAGGTGTTTTTCGACAACGTGCGCACGCCCAGGGAAAACCTTGTTGGCGAACTGCACAAGGGCTGGACCATTGCCAAAGGCCTGCTTGGTTTCGAGCGCCTCAACATCGGCAGCCCGCGGCGCCCGCTGCAGGCGCTGGAAAAACTGGAAATGCTCGCGCAGGCGCGCGGGTTGCTTGCCGATCCGGCTTTCGCCGAACGTTTCACCCAGCTCAAGCTGGATCTGGCGGACCTCGGTTCCTTGTACGGCCGCTACGTCGACAAGGCACGGCGCGGCGAAGCCATGGGGCCGGATGTTTCGATACTCAAGGTCTGGTCGATGGACACCTACCAGCGTTTGTCGGAGCTGCTGATGGATGCGGCCGGCGAGTATGGCGCCGTCGAAGGCGAGGTGACTTTTGGTGAGACCGCCATTGATGTGCTGTCGCCGTTCTACAACTCGCGGCCCGGAACGATTTACGGCGGTTCCAACGAGATTCAGCGCAACATTCTCGCCAAGTACGTGCTGAACCTGCCGTCCTGACGTAGCGGCTTCTACTCCACCTTCATTGGCAGTATGACCATCTGCATGCCCTGACGATCAGGGCATGCCAGCTTAGGAAGAGTTGTGGTGTCTGCTCACCGGCTACGCCGATGAGCATCCTCCCAAGGCTTACTCCACCTTCATCGGCAGAATGACCATCTGCATGCCCTGCAGATGCAGCCGTTGCTGCATGGCTAGCGCGGTCTGGTTGTGCAGCCAGCGGGTGAAGAAATTGTCGTGTACGAAGATCAGCTTGGATGCGAAAAACACGCTGTTCGGGAAATCCCGCGAGATCTGTTCGGTCAGCTTCAGCAATTCTTCGACCGGCTCGGTGCCGAAGGCGCAGTAGGACTTCGCCGCCAGATCATGGGTGTGGCAGAAGTTTTCGTAATACCGCAGCGAGTTCTCGATTTCATACTGCAGCGTGCGCAGCGCTCCCGGACCGTCATAGCGCTGCGCGTCGATTTCACCGACGCTGACAAAAACGAAATTGCGGAAGTGCCCCGGGAACAGGCGCTGCACCCACAGCATCGCGTGCATGCCGACACCGCGGTTTTTACCGACAAAAAACACCGCGGCGGGCTTTTGCGGATCAAGCTGCGGCGGATTGGCCACTTCCTGCAGGGGTTTGCCGCTGGAGAACAGGCCGTCGATCTTTCGCAGCTGTTCGCGGGTTTCGTCGTAATGCCAGCGTATGGTTGCGCACAGTGCAATGACGCCGCCGGTAATCAGCAGCGTGACCCAGCCGCCTTCGTGAAATTTGCCGAGGATCAGCACCACCAGAATGCCGGCGGTGACAAAAAAGCCCAGCGCCGACAGCGCCAGCCGGCCGCGCCAGTTCGGCGCCGAGCGGCGGTTTTTCACCCAGTACAGGCACAGGCCCCACAGCGCGATCGAAAATGTCAGGAACACGTTGATGCTGTAGAGCACCACCAGCAGTGCGACGCTGCCCTGGCTCCACAGCAGCACCACCAGCGCCGCAGCGCCCATCAGCACGACCCCGTTCTGCGTGACCAGCCGGCTCGACAGTTGGCGGAACTGGCGCGGCACCCAGGAATCCGCCGCCATATTCGCCAGTACTGCCGGGCCGCCGAGGAAGCCGGTATTGGCGGCGACGAACAGCAGGCCGGCTTCGAGGATCAGCACGATCAGCAGTGCGGTTTCGTTGACGGCAACGCTGCCCAGATCAAAATCTTCAATGATGGCTTTGAACACCGTCGCATTCAGCGTCTGCCCCGGCGTCTTTACGGCATCCCACAGCATATACAGCACGAGGATGCCGCCGGCGGTGAAGGCCAGCGAGGTTGCCATATAGAACATCGTCCACTTGCCGGTGCGCACCCGCGGTTCGGCCAGGGTGTTGATGTTGTTGGAGACCGCTTCCAGGCCGGTGTAGGTGCCGCCGCCGTGGGAGTAGGCAAACAGCAGCGTCGCAGTGACGAACATCCAGCCTGATTCTTTGGCCATCACCGCGGTTTCGCCGAGGGTCGCCGGAATCAGTTGCGGCAGGCGTTCGGCGTGGGCATATATTCCCCAGCCGATCAGCGCCACGTGCACGATGACGAACCCGACAAATACCGGCAGCAGAATCTTGATGGCTTCCTTGACGCCGCGCAGATTGATGGTCAGCAGCAGCCCGACCAGTACCATCGCAAACGTCACCTTCCAGCCATGCCATTCCAGCGGCAGCAGACTGAACACGGCATCGGCGCCACTGGCCACGGAAATGGCAATGGTCAGCACATAGTCGACGATCAGCGCCGAGCCCGAGACCAGTCCGGCGCGCGGGCCGATCAATTGGGTGGCAACCTTGTAACCGCCGCCGCCGTTGGGGAACAGTTCAATGACCTGGTTATAGGCCAGTGAAATGATGAATACGGTGAGTACAGTGGCGGCTGCGAGGTACAGGCCGAGCTGGGTATGCATGCCCAGCGCGAGATAGGCTTCCTCCGGGCCGTAACAGGCGGAGGACAGGCCGTCGGCGCCGAGGCCGACCCAGGCGAAAAACGCGATCAGCGCAATGTGCTGGCGTGTTTCGGGGTTCATCGGATCGCGCGGGGCGCCGATGACGATGTCACGCAGTTTGTGGGTAGTCACCAATTGGGCTGTAACGGCCGGTCAGGTCAGACCGCGGATCGGCTTGTTTGCGGTTCGGCAGCAGCGCGAAGTGCGCCGGCGATCAGGAATGCGGCGCTGACCTGCGGGGCGGTCATGGAAGGGGTGGCAATAAATGCGGGTAATGAATTGAATGCGGGCAATGAATGCGGGCAATGAATGCGCGTTGAATTATCGCGGTTTGCGCTTCATGATAGCGCAGTTTAATCACCCCAGCCAGAACGCGCAGGAGTCACGCATGAGCAAACAAACCATACACACCAACGACGCACCGAAAGCGATCGGCACCTATTCACAGGCCGTGCGCTGCGGCGATACGGTTTATCTGGCGGGCCAGATCGGTCTTGATCCGGCAACCATGCAGATGGTCGACGGCATTGAGGCGCAGATCCACCGCGTATTTAAAAACCTGCAGGCGGTTGCGGCAGCGGCCGGCGGCACGCTCGATGACTGCGCCAAGGTCAATGTCTACCTGACCGACCTCGGACATTTCGCCAAGGTCAATGAAATCATGGCCGGCTATTTTCACGAGCCGTATCCGGCGCGCGCCGCGGCCGGTGTCGCCAGCCTGCCGCGCAATGCGCTGGTTGAAGTCGATGCGGTGATGTCGCTGTAGTGACCCGCCGCCGCATCAGCCGCGGAGCATCAGGCGCATGACGCGGACCCGCGCCGCGCCGCCGCCGGACGTCCATGCTTCGCTGTCGGGCCTGAGCAAGGCCATCGTCGACAAACTGGCCAAGCTGGGCATTGCACGCAAATTTGATCTGGCACTGCACCTGCCCCTGCGTTACGACGACGAAACGGCGTTATGCCCGATTGCCGATGTGATGCCCGGCGAAGAACTGCTGGTGCAGGGCACGGTCACCGACTGCGACATCAAGTTCCGTCCGAAACGCCAACTCGTCTGTCGCATCATGGATGACAGCGGTGAAGCGTTGACGCTGCGTTTTCTCAATTTCTACGGCAGCCAGGTCAAGCTGCTGGCCGTCGGCAATGTCATTCGCGCCTTCGGCAATGTGCGTCTCGGTCATTTCGGTGCGGAGATGGTGCATCCGCGCTTTCGTGTGGCCTCCGGCGACATGCCGGTGGCGCAGTCGCTGACGCCGGTCTACCCGACAACTGCGGGACTGGGTCAGGACACGCTGCGGCGCTTGATCGCCCGCGCGCTGGCTGACGAATCACTGACGGAATTGCTGCCGGCCTCATTGCTCGGGGCCTTGGGCCTGCCCGCGTTCGGCGCCGCGGTGAAGCTGCTGCACAATCCGCCGCCCGATATCGCACAGGCCAGCTTGCAGGGTCGTACCCATCCGGCGTGGCGACGCATGAAATTCGATGAACTGCTGGCGCAGCAATTGTCGATGCGTGTGCATTACCAGCGCCGCCGTGCCGCCGGCGCGCCGGTGTTGCGCGTGCGCGGCAATCTGGTCAGCGCGCTGCTGGAGCGATTGCCGTTCCAGCTGACGTCGGCGCAGAACAAGGTGCTGGCGCAGGTGCGCGGCGATCTTCAGCAAGCGCATCCGATGCAGCGCCTGCTGCAGGGTGATGTCGGCAGCGGCAAAACAGTGGTTGCCGCGCTGGCCGCACTGCAATGCATCGAAAACGGCTATCAGGCGGCGGTGATGGCGCCGACCGAAATTCTTGCCGAGCAGCATTACCGCAAGTTCTCCGAATGGCTGGAGCCGCTGGGGCTGAAAGTGGCGTGGTTATCAGGAAGCCTCAAAAAACCCGATAAAAAACAATCACTTGCAGATATCTCCCAAGGCGACGCGATGATCGCCGTCGGAACCCATGCGCTGTTTGAAGATGAAGTGGTGTTCAAGAACCTCGGCCTCGCCATCATCGATGAACAGCACCGCTTCGGCGTGCACCAGCGCCTGGCGTTGCGCATGAAAGGCACCCGGCCCAACAAAGGCGCGCAGCCGCACCAATTGATGATGAGCGCGACGCCGATCCCGCGCACGCTGGCGATGAGTTATTACGCCGACCTCGATGTGTCGGTGATTGATGAGCTGCCGCCGGGCCGCACGCCGGTGGTGACCAAGCTGGTGTCGGAAGAGCGTCGCGACGAAGTGATTCAGCGCGTGCGCGACGCCTGTGTCGAAGGTCGTCAGGCCTATTGGGTATGTCCGCTGATCGAGGAATCGGAAACGCTGCAGTTGCAGACCGCCCTCGATACCTA
>CBHTVL010000079.1:0-7864 GCA_966096475.1 uncultured Burkholderiales bacterium | reverse complement strand
ATCATCGGCATCCACAGCCGCGACAACGACCTCGTCGTCAATCCGATCAAGGGCAAGCAGCTCACCAACGTGCGCGCCTCCGGCACCGATGAAGCCGTGCGCCTGGTGCCGCCGATCCAGGTCACCCTGGAATCCGCGATCGAGTTCATCGCCGACGACGAACTGGTTGAAATCACGCCGAAGTCGATCCGCATCCGCAAGCGCCATCTGAAGGAGCACGAGCGCAAGAAGGCGGGTCGTGTCGACCAGGCCACCGCCGCCTGATCGCAGTCACGGCCTGACGCCGGCAGCCTTCACGGTGCCGGCGTTGTTCGTTGTGCTGTGGAGTACCGGTTTCATCGGTGCCCGGCTGGGCCTGCCCCACGCCGAACCCCTGACCTTCCTCACCCTGCGCTACCTCGCGGTTCTCGCGCTGATGCTGCCGCTGGCGCTGGTTTTGCGCGCGCCCTGGCCCGCCTCAATCACTGAAGTCCGTCACATCGCCATCGCCGGCCTGCTGCTGCAGGGCAGCTATCTCGGCGGCGTGTTCTGCGCCGTACATGCCGGCATGTCCGCCGGTGTGGTCGCACTGATCGTCGGTATGCAGCCGCTGCTGACCGCCGCCGCAGCCGGCCGCCTCTTGGGTGAACGTGTGACACCTCTTCAATGGGGCGGTCTCGCGCTGGGACTGACCGGCGTCGCTCTGGTGGTCTGGCAGAAAATGTCGCTGCACGGCCTTTCGACCGGCAGTCTGCTGCTGGCATTGGGCGCACTGTCCGGCATCACGCTGGGCACCCTGTATCAGAAACGCTTTTGCCCCGCTTTCGACCTGCGCACCGGTTCGGTGATCCAGTTCGCCGCCGCCCTGACCGTAACTCTGCCGCTCGCCTTCAGCATTGAAACCATGCAGGTGCAATGGACCGGCGAATTCCTGTTTGCGCTGGGCTGGCTGGTGCTGGTACTGTCGGTGGGCGCAACCACCATGCTGTTCCGGCTGATCCAGCGCGGCGCCGCGACCCGCGTCACCAGCCTGTTTTACCTGACGCCGGCAGTCACCGCCGTCATGGCATGGCTGATGTTCGAGGAAACACTCGGGGTGACAGCCGTATTGGGCATGGCCATCGCGGTCGCCGGTGTTGCACTGGCCAACCGCGAAACCGGAAAATGAGTAACGAGCGAGAATGAAGCAATGAGGACGCAGCAATGAGCACTCCGCAGGAAAATCCGGCCGAAACCCCTTACGCATTGCTCGGCGGCGACGCCGGCGTGCGCGGACTGGTCGACCGCTTCTACGACCTGATGGATGAAGTTCCGGAATACCACGGCATCCGCAAACTGCATCCGCAGGACATGTCGACCTCCCGCGAAAAACTTTATCTGTTTCTGTCCGGCTGGCTCGGCGGACCGCCGCTGTACGTTGAAAAATACGGCCATCCGATGCTGCGCGCCCGGCACCTGCCCTTTCCGATCGGCATTGATGAACGCGACGCCTGGCTGGCCTGCATGCTGCAGGCGATGGAAGACCGCGGTATCGAAGAAACGCTGCGCATGGCCCTGCTCAAAGCGTTTCACGGCACCGCTGACTGGATGCGCAACAAGCCCGACTGATGCATTGACGCTCCGATGAACCTCCGCAGCGCATTGCACCACGGCGCATGGCTGATGCTGGCCGCGCTGTGGGCACTCCCGGCAACCGCACAGGAAGAAGCGGTCGCATGGCGCATTGAACTGTCCGCGCCCGATGACGTCAGGACCCTGCTCGAGGAACATCTCGATGTCTATCGTTACCGCGGCCGCCCCGGCGTGGATGCCGCGATGCTGCAGCGGCTGGTCGCGCGCTCGGCGCCCGATGCCGAAACCCTGCTCGCCACTGCAGGCTATTTTTCACCGAAGGTGGAGGCGCAAAGCGCAGCCGCGACCGATGGCGGCAGCATCACCATCGTCCGCATCAACGTCACTGCGGGACCGGTCGCCCGCGTCAGTACGGCAGACATCAAAATCACCGGCGCAATCACCGGCGATCCCGCCGAAGCCGCACGCATCGCACAAGTCAGCCGGCGCTGGCGGCTGCAGCCGGGCACACCGTTCCGTCAGAGCGCATGGGATGAAGCCAAGGAAGCGCTGTTGCGCGAGTTTGTTTTCGATGGCTATCCCGCAGCGCGTCTCGTTGACAGCACTGCCGAAGTGTATCCGGAATCGGCACGCGTAGAAATCAATGTCACCGTCGACAGCGGACCGCTGTTTCGTTTCGGCAGCACACAGATCGAAGGACTGAAACGTTATCCGCGACAGCTGGTGGCCAATCTCCAGCACTTCCAGACCGGCCAGCGTTACAGCCACGAGGCCGTGGTGCGTTACCAGACCGAACTCCAGGCCAGCGGTTTTTTCCGCAGCGCCTCCGTCGCAGTCGATACGGATCCGTCGCAGGCGCAGGCCGCCACGGTGCTGGTCCGCGTGGTCGAGAATCCCGAAAAGAAAGTCGATCTCGGCGTCGGCTTCAGTACCGATACCGGTCCGCGCGCTGAAGCCGAGTTCACCCGCTACAACACTTTCAAACCCGGCTGGCAGGGCAGCACCAAGCTGCGCATGGATGCCAAGGAACAGACCCTCAAAGGCGAACTGGCGTTGACGCCGGAGACCAGCGGATGGCGCAACCGGCTGGGTGTTGAAGCCTCGCACAGCGATATTGAAAACCTGATCAACCGCAACTACGGTCTCACCGCACAACGCGCCTGGCGCACCCCGGAACGGGAGCATGACTGGTCACTGAAATTCCAGGTTGAGGAACAATCACTCACCGGCGGTCCGGTGGACAATCTCAACGCACTGACCCTGAACTATTCCTGGACCGACCGCGATGTGGATGACCTGTTGCGCCCGCGCAGGGGACATCTGCTCAACCTGCAATTGGGCGGCGCTTCCGAGGCCGTACTGTCCACCCGTTCATTTGCACGCGCCTATGCCCGCGGACTGCAAATCGTACCGGTGGGTCGCCGTGACCGCATCCACCTGCGCGGCGAATTCGGTGCAGTATGGGCGCAGGCCCGCGAAGGCATTCCCACGGAATTCCTGTTTCGCGCCGGCGGTGACCAATCAGTACGCGGCTATGATTACCAGTCCCTGGGCGTCCAGCAGGGCACATCCATCGTCGGCGGGCGCTTTCTCGGTGTCGGCACCGTCGAGTATCAGCATGATTTCACGGCGCAATGGGGTGGCGCGCTGTTTGTCGACGGCGGCAACGCGGCAGATTCGCCGTCGGAACTGCGTCCTGTTTACAGCTACGGTGCCGGTATCCGTATGATCACACCGGCCGGCGCATTGAATCTCGACGTCGCCAAGCCGCAGGAAAACGGCAAAGTGCGATTCCACTTCACGCTGGGCGCGAGGTTCTGATGCTGACACGCCGGAAATTCGCCATCCGTATTGTCATCGCCGGCTTTGCCGTGATCACCGGCATGCTTGGCATTGCAGCGCTCTGGCTGGACAGCCCGCAAGGGCTGGAGTGGGCAAGACAGAAACTCGTGCAGATGGGCGATGGAACGATAGCGGTCGACAATGCACGGGGTTCATTGCTCGGCGAAGTGCACATCGACCGATTGCACATCAAGAACAACGACTTGCTGATTGAAGCTGAAACGATCTCGCTGAGCTGGCAGCCCTGGGCCCTGCTGCGCGGCGAACTGCATCTGAACCGTGTGGCTGCGGCAACCCTGCGTTACCGGAGTCTGACGACGACGGCCTCCACGCTGCCGGCCTCGCTGGCGCTCCCGCTCGATCTCTCCATTGCCGCACTGGAGATCAACCGGCTTGAAATCAGCGGTATGCCGGCCATTGAAAAACTGCGGCTGGGATATTCCGGCGGACGCAAATCCCATGACATCCGCCTGCTGCAAACCGAATCAGAAGGCTGGACTGTCGATGGCACGCTGCAAATTGCGACGCAGCGCCCCTATCCCGTTCGCGGACAGTTGCAGGCCGTACGGGGCTCAACGGCGATGGCGCTGCAGGCCAAATCCACAGTGGCCGGCACGCTGGAAGAACTAACAATGGATTTGACCGGCAGTGGTCGCGGCGCCAGCCTTCTGGCGACAGCAACTGTGCGCCCCTACGATACACAAGCGCTGACCGGATTGAGCGCAGAGGCCCGTGAACTGGATCTTTCGGCCTGGATTGCCGAAGCCCCCAGAACGCGACTGACCGTGGATGCTCGCGCTGAAACCGACAAGGGGCAATTGAATGGCCGGCTGAATCTGAGCAATGCCGCACCAGGCACATTGGACAGCGGCAAGCTGCCGCTGGCAGCAGCCAATTCCCGTTTCAATGGCAATGGCCTGCAATGGACATTGCAGGCATTTGAACTGCAGACATCCGGCGGCGGGCGTATTACCGGCAGCGGCGCCATCCGCGACAGCAACGGCAATCTCGACATTCAGCTGCGCGACATCGATCCCGCGCGCCTCGACAGCCGGCTGCGTCCGGGCAAGGTATCGGGTAATGCCAAACTGTCCGGAAACGCCAATGCACAGCAGGCGACGGCGCGTCTGGAAGGCGCAGGACTGCAACTGCAATTTACTGCGCGGCATGCCGGCGATTTACTGACCGTCGACAGCCTGCGGCTGCAGGCCGGCGGCGGCAGCGCCGAGTTCAGCGGCCGGCTGGGCATGAAAGCCGCGCAGAACTTCAGCTTACGCGGCACGCTCACCCGCCTCGATCCGTCGAAGCTTGCCGCGCTGCCGCCGGCGCTGCTCAACGGCCGCATTTCAGCGGAAGGCCGGCTGCAGCCGGAATGTCAGGCAAAGCTCTCCCGTGACCTCACGGACAGCCGTTTGCGCAACCTGCCCTTTATCGCTAACGCCGCATTCACAACCCAAAAATCCCGCTGGTTTGACGGCAGCGCACAAGCTGCCATCGGCCGCAATCGCGTGGAAATCAAAGGCGCTTACGGCCGTGCGCAGGACCTGCTTCAATGGATTGTCGCAGCCGAGGACCTTCGTGCACTGGATCCGGCGTGGGGAGGCCGTTTGAGCGGAAGCGGCACCGTCACCGGCAACACGGGCGGACCGTCACTCGAATTCAGGATCGATGGACAGCAACTCGTCGCCGGCCCGCATCGCATTACCCGCGTCGATGCCCAGGGCACGCTCGCCGCCGGCCGCGAAGGCACACTGCGTTTTACCGCCGAGGCCGGCGGCCTGCAGTTCAACGATGCACGCATCGATACCCTTAAGCTGAACGGCAACGGCACCCGCGCCAGACATGTCATCGACGGTGCCGTCAAAGGCGCCGATGCCACAGGCACGCTGCGCGCCAGCGGCGGCATCGATCCCCAGGGACGCTGGACGGGTACGCTGGATCAACTGGAAACGGTCATGCCCTGGCCGATGCGATTGAGCGCGCCGGCGTCAATCACCGCCGGCCCCGGCCTGATCATCATCGAACAGCTGCGCGGCACATTTCTCGACGGTGAAATCGGACCGGCGTCGCTGCGTGCGGAAAAAGGACAGATCACCACCCAGGGCAATTTCCGCAACATTGCTGCCGGCCGCCTGCTGCCGCGGGACAGCGGCTTTGCCGATCAGGCGCTGCGCATCAGCGGGCAATGGACGCTGGCGCTGGACGATGTATTGCGCGGCAAAGCAAGTCTTTATCGCGAAAGCGGCGACATCGCACTGGCGGTCGAACCGCGGCTGCCGCTGGATCTGCGCAAAGCCACGATCAACATGAACGCCGCCGACAGCCTGGTCGATCTCGCGCTGGATATCGACAGCAGCGCCATGGGCACGGCCACGGCACGCTTGCAGACCCGTGTCGTCCGCCGCGACAAAGGCTGGCTGCTGCCCGGCGAAGCGCCCTTCACCGGCAACGTCGATGTCGATTTCAGATCGCTGGCCTGGCTGCGCGGCCTGTTGCCGGCAGTGGATCGCATTGACGGACAACTGACGGTGCGGATGCAGGCCGGCGGCACTGTTGCCGATCCCCGGCTTACCGGCACCATCGCCGGTGACCGGATCCAGTTGCGTGCCGTCGGCCCCGGCCTCGATCTGCGCGACGGCCGGCTGCGTGCGGCTCTGGACGGCACCCGTTTCCGTCTCGACGAATTCGAACTCAAGGCCGGCAAAGGACGCATTACGGCAACCGGCGCCGCCGAACTCGCCGGCGGGCTGCGCAGCGTTGATCTGCAGGCGCGTGCAGAACATGCGCAAATCCTGCTGGCGCCGCAGTGGTCGGCGATCATCGATGGCAACGGCCGTCTGGGTTTCCGCGACAACCGCATCTCGCTGGAAGGCAAGTTCAGCCTCGACGAAGGCCGTTATGACCTGGGAACCAAACTCAAACCCGGGTTGGGCAGCGACGTTGTCGTACGCTCGGCAAAAACCGAACAGGCCGCAAAAACGGCTTCATTGCCGGTGCAGCTCGATATCGGCATCGAACTCAATGACAAACTCACGGTACGCGGCAACGGACTCGATGCCCTGCTCGGCGGCTCATTGCGCATCAGTTCCAAAGGCGCCGGGCTGTCGGCCATCGGCGATGTGCGGACCGTTCGCGGTAATTACACCGTCTTCGGCCAGCAACTGGAAATCGAACGCGGCACGGTCGCCTTTGCCGGACCGCTGACCGATCCCGGACTGGATCTGCGGGCCATCCGCAAAATCCAGACCGTCGAGGTCGGCGTCGAAGTCAGCGGCTCATTGCAGCGTCCCAGCGTCAAACTGGTATCGGTGCCGGATATGTCGGACACCGACCGGCTGGCCTGGCTGGCGCTGGGACGTGACCCGGCCGGAACCGACCGCGCACAGATGGCCGTCCTGCAGGCCGCCGTATTGAGCCTGAGCAGCAGCGGCGGCAAACCCATGCAAAAGCAGATTGCCGAGGGCGTCGGACTGGACGAACTCGGATTTGCCAGCGGGGAAAACGGCACACTGGGCGTGGTCGCCCTGGGCAAAAAACTGACCGACCAGCTGAGCATCCGTCTGGAACAGACTCTCGGCGGCACCGCCGGCAGCCTGCTGCGGATGGACTTCATGCTCTCTGAAAAATGGCGGCTGCGCGGCACCGCCGGCGCGGAAAACGCCGGCGACATCCTCTTCACATTGCGCTTCGACTGAGCCGAAACAGCCCGATATACAAGCGCTTGCAAGTTCCATAAAATGGCCCACCACAATCCAAAATAGGATGGAGGAGATCACATGAAAAAGCTTGGAAAACTCTTGGTATCGGGAGCGGCTGTCGTTGCAGCCGCATCCCTGTCGGGCATCGTTTCCGCGCAGGAAGTCTGGCCCAGCCGCGCGATACGCATCATCAATCCCTTCCCCGCAGGCGGCGGCACTGATGCTTTTGCGCGTCCGCTCGCGGCACGACTCAATACCGAACTCGGCCAGCAGGTGCTGATCGAAAACATCGGCGGCGCCGGCGGCACGCTGGGTGCATCAGTCGCGGCCAAGGCCCCGGGCAACGGCTACAACTGGTTCATGGGCGCGGTGCATCACACGATCGCCGAAACGCTGTACACCAAACTGCCGTACAGCCTTGAGCGCGATTTTGTTCCGGTCACGGTCGCAGCCTATGTGCCGAGCGCCGTAGTCATCCACCCCTCGATCCCCGCCAAAACCATCAAGGAACTGATCGCCCTGGAAAAAAAGAATCCGGGCAAGATCAATTTCGGCTCGGCCGGTTACGGTACGACGCATCACATGAACGGCGAACTGTTCAACCTGATCACCGGCACCAAACTGATCCACGTGCCGTTCAAGGGCGCTGGTCCGCTGACCCCGGCACTGATGTCGGGTGAAGTCGACATGGCCTTCGACGGCATGGGCACCGCGGCGCCGAACATCAAGGCCGGCCGTCTGCGGGCGCTGGCCGTGACCACAGCGAAACGTTC
>CBHTVL010000078.1:0-7981 GCA_966096475.1 uncultured Burkholderiales bacterium | reverse complement strand
TGATCAGCAGCCTGCCCTTCCTGCGCAGCGTGGCCGTGCTGGACGAGCAGGGGCTGCTGGACTTGCTCAACAAAAAGAATGAACAGGGAGTGTGATCCGTGCTGAAAAAAAGTTCCATTCGCAAAGCGGTTTTCCCGGTTGCCGGGCTGGGCACGCGTTTTCTGCCGGCGACAAAAGCCAGCCCCAAGGAAATGCTGCCGATTGTCGACAAACCGCTCATCCAATACGCCGTCGAGGAGGCCGTGGCTGCCGGCGTGAAGGAGCTGATTTTCGTGACCGGACGCGGCAAACGCGCGATTGAAGATCATTTCGACCAGGCCGTGGAACTGGAAATGGCGCTGTCGCGCAGCGGCAAATCGAAACTGCTGGCCGAGGTGCGCAGCATTCTGCCGCGGGGTGTCAATTGCATTTTTGTCCGGCAGGCAGAGCCTCTGGGACTGGGGCATGCGGTGCTGTGTGCGCAACCGGCTGTCGGCAATGAGCCTTTTGCCGTGCTGCTGGCTGACGATCTGATTCATGCCAAGGTTCCGGTTCTGACGCAGATGGAGCGTCTGCATCGCGAAAACGGTCAGTCCATGGTCGCTGTGGCGAAAGTTCCCCGAGCCGAAATTTCACGTTACGGCGTGGTCGCCGTTCCGGCGCGATCAAAGTCACCTCATGTGATCAGCGGAATCGTCGAAAAGCCGCCTGCGGTAAAAGCGCCGTCCCTGCTGGGTGTCGTGGGTCGTTATATCCTGACGCCGGGCATTTTCAGGGAGTTGCAGAAGTCCGGCGCCGGCAGCGGCGGGGAGATTCAGCTGACGGATGCCATCGCGAGACTGCAGCAGCGGGAAACGGTTCTGGCTTATGAGTTCGAGGGACGTCGTTACGATTGCGGCAGCAAGCTGGGGTATCTGGAAGCCAATGTCGAACTCGGCATGCAGCATCCTGAAATCGGCGCGGCGTTCAAGCGCTATCTGCACGGCCTGATTCGCTGAGCCGTGGCGGAACACTATATGATGCTGATCAGGGTTACATTCCGGATTTGCAGGATTTAACGGATTACCGGCGGCAAAATGGCAAACAAACTGATGATCATCATGGTCAATACCGACCCCAACAGCAGTGCGGAGCTGGGTGCACCGTTTTTCCAGGCGACGGTGGCGGCTGCCATGGATTACGAGGTTGAAGTCATCCTGACTGCACGCGCCGGTGAGCTGGCAAAAAAAGGCGTTGCCGAAAAACTGCACGTCAAGGAAGGTTCGCTCAAAAACGTCTATGACTTCATGAAGGATGCCCATGAGGCGGGGGTTCAGTTCAAGGTCTGCACACCGACGCTGGAACTCTGGGGTGATGACCTGATTCCGGAGATCACTGAAATCGTCGGCGGCGCCTACATCATCGAGCAGGCCATGGATGACGATGTGGTGACGTTCACTTATTGATGGCTGCACTGCCTCCACGCGCGGAATTGCTGCTGGCGCCTGACGCTGTTGCCGCTGCAGTTACCCGGGTGGCCCATGCGGTCAACGCAGCGCTGGCCGCTTCTCCCGAGCGTCCCCTGGCCCTCGTGATCATGCGCGGCGGGCTGATTTTTGCGGGCCACCTGTTGCCGCAGCTCGGCTTTCCTGTTGATGTCGATTATGTCGATGCCACCCGTTATGGCGCAGTCACCCGCGGCGGTGAACTGTCTTGGCGCGGCGGCATTCCGGATTCGGTCGCCGGTCGCACCGTATTGCTGATCGACGACATCCTGGATGAGGGGCTGACGATTGCCGCCATCAAGGACAAGCTGCTGGAAGCCGGTGCGGTCAGGGTGCTGATCGCGGTGTTTTCCGACAAGGATCTTCAGCGCAAGAAACCGGTTGCAGCGGATTTTGTCGGCGTGACGCTGCCGAACCGGTATGTGTTCGGCTTCGGTATGGACGTTCGCGGCCAGTGGCGCAACCTGCCTGCGGTATACGCATTGGCGCCGGATCAACAGGACTGAAAACAGCATGCTTGGCATCATTGGCGGCAGCGGAATTGATCAATTGTCCGGTCTTGAAATCACCGAAAGGCGGGCTTGTGCCACGCCCTATGGCGAACCTTCGGCGGAACTGGTCTTCGGCACATTGCGCGGGCAGGCGCTGACTTTCCTGCCGCGTCATGGCGCTGACCATTCGATGGCGCCACATCACATCAACTACCGCGCGAATTTGTGGGCTTTGCATGCGCAGGGCGTGCGCCATGTCGTCGCGGTTTCCACGGTTGGCGGCATCACCGGGAAGATGGTTGCCGGTGCACTGGTCGTGCCGGATCAGATCATCGACTATACCCATGGCCGTGAAAGCACGTTTTTTGACGGCATCAAACAACCCTTGCAGCACATCGATTTCACGCTGCCGTTCTGTGCCGACATGCGACGCCGCTTATTGGCAGCAGGCCGCACTGCCGGATTCGAACTGCTGGACGGCGCGACTTACGGTGCGACTCAGGGGCCGCGGCTTGAGACTGCCGCAGAAATCAGCCGGATGGAACGCGACGGCGCGGATCTCGTCGGCATGACGGGTATGCCGGAGGCGGTTCTCGCCCGGGAACTCGGTCTCAGTTATGCGATGCTGGCCGTGGTGGTCAATCCCGCTGCGGGTAAGGGTGACAATGCCAAGGCGGTCTCCCTTGATGACATCCGGGCGGTATCGGAAGCAGCCATGAAAAAAGTGCACCAGATTCTCGAGGCGTTGGGGTCGGATCGTGGCGGTTAGACCGGTGCTGCGCTTGGGGGACCCGCGCCTGCTGGAGCAGTCCATGCCGGTGGAACGGTTTGATACGGCGGAGTTGCGCGAACTGTTGATTGACATGCAGGACACCATGCAGGCTCTCAACGGTGCGGGCCTGGCGGCGCCGCAGATCGGTGTTCCCCTTCGTGTCGTCATTTTCGGCATGCAATCGAATCCGCGTTATCCGGATGCGGAGCCGGTGCCGTATACCGTGCTGATCAATCCGGTGTTGCAACCCCTCGATGATGAATTGGAGGAGGGTTGGGAGGGTTGTCTGTCGGTACCCGGCATGCGGGGGCTGGTGCCCCGGTACAAGCGGCTGCGTTACCGGGGATTTGATGCTTCAGGACAGGCCATCGACCGTACGGTTGATGATTTTCATGCGCGTGTCGTGCAGCATGAATGTGATCATCTGGATGGTGTGCTGTATCCGATGCGGGTGCGCGATCTGCGCGATTTCGGATTTACCGAGGAATTGTTTCCGGGCGAAAACCTGGGCGACGACTGATCCCTCCGGGGCGATCAGATCCGCAGTTGATCCAGCAGCTCGCTTTCAAAGCGGACCGTTGTTTTCGGATTGTTCAGCGCGCTGCCGCTGACGACAAAAGTATCTTCTGCGCGGAAACCCAGTGTGTTGATCTTTGCCGAATGCAGATTGATGTCGAATGCCGTCAGTGTCCGCGAGATGCGTGACAGCAGTCCGGGCCGGTCACCGGCAACAATCGACAGCATCCGGTAGGCGCCGCGCTCATCGGTCTGAATGATGACTTCCGGCGTGATGGGGAAATGGCGCAGCTGGCGGCTGATCCGGGGTTTCGACAACGGTGGCAGCGGCGCGTTATTGGTCAGGCGATCCGTCAGTTCGTATTCGATATAACTGATCAGGTCGCGGTATTCGGAAGCCTGCCGTCCCGAGGTGTCCTGGATCTGGAAAGTATCGAGAGCGTAGCCGTGCTGGGTGGTGTGCACCTTGGCCTCGAAAATGTCGAAGCTGATGCTCTCGAAAAAACCGCAGATTCTTGAAAAAAGCTCTTTCTGGTCGGCGAGGTAAACCATGACCTGCAGACCTTCCCCGATGGGTGACAGGCGTGCACGGACCACAGGCGTCGGTGACTTGAAGCGCTGATACAGCTGGCGCGTGTGCCAGGCGATTTCCTGGGGATCGTGGCGCAGGAAGTATCCTGTATCGAGCTGCTGCCAGAATTCCTTGTAGGCATTTTCCGGAATCGCATACAGCAGCAATGTGGCGATGGCTTCTTCCTGCCGAGCGCGTTGCCCATCCTGCCGTTCGCTGCGCTCGCCGCTCAGCAGCCGTCGCGTACTGTAAAAAAGGTTCTCGAGCAGACGCGCCTTCCAGGCATTCCAGACCTTGGGGCTGGTGCCGCGCACATCGGCGACGGTCAGCAAGTACAACGAGACGAGGTGGCGTTCATCGCCGACCATTTGTGCAAAAGACTGGATGACTTCAGGGTCGCTAAGATCCTGTTTTTGTGCGGTGGCCGACATCACCAGATGTTTTTCGACAAGCCATGTGACGAGATCACAGTCCGGTGCACTGAGTCCGTGGGCTTTGCAGAACCGCAGTGCATCGGGTTTGCCGAGTTCGGAATGGTCGCCGCCGCGCCCTTTGGCGATGTCGTGGAACAGACCGGCGAGGTATAGCAGTTCGGGCCGGTCAAATTCGCTCATCAGACGGCTGCACAGCGGGAACTCATGAGCCAGTTCCGGCACGGCGAAGCGGCGCAGGTTCCGCACGACTTTCAGGATGTGTTCGTCGACGGTGTAGACATGGTAAAGGTCATGCTGCATCTGGCCGACAATGCGGCCGAATGCCGGGATGTAACGTCCCAGAATGTCGTATTGGTGCATGCGGCGCAGTTCGCGGATCACGCTCGTCGGGCTGCGCAGGATTTCCATGAACTGTTCCCGCATCCGCGGATCGCGCCGCGCGGCGGGATTGATGCGGCGCCGTGCGCGCCACAGCGCCCGCAGCGTAAATGCGCCTATGGCCTTGATTTCGCGATGCTTCTGCATCAACGCGAAGACCTCAAGGATGGCGCAGGGGTCGCGCTCAAAAATGGTTTCATCAGGGGCTGAAAGCAGCTCGCCCAGGATGACGAAACGTTCATTCAGCGGTTTGACCTGCCGGTTTCCCGGCGGGGCGATGCGCCGTTCCAGGTTCTGCAGCAGTATCGTATTCAGCTGCGAAACGGATTTCGCGGTCTGGTAGTAACGCTGCATCAGGCGTTCGCTGGCGCGTTTGCCGGTGCGTTCGGCAAATCCCAACTGCTTGGCCAGCGCCGTCTGATGATCAAACAGCAGGCGGTCTTCACGGCGGCCGGCGAGATAGTGCAATCGGATGCGCAGCATACCCAGCACCCGTTCATGACGGCTGATTGCTGCAGCTTCATCACGAGTAATGAAGCCGCGGCGGGCCAGCTCCAGCCAGGTGCGGCCAAGGCCGGCCGCACGGGAAATCCACAGAATGGTGTTCAGGTCGCGCAGGCCGCCCGCGCTTTCTTTCAGATTGGGTTCGAGATTGGTTTCCTGGTGCCGCGAATGACGGTCATGCTGCTCGATCATTTTTTCGCGCAGGAACGCGACCGGGTCGATCGACTGCAGCAGCCTGCGGGTGAATTTACGGTAAAGATCCCGGTTTCCCGAGATCAGGCGCGACTCCAGCAGGGTCGTCTGCACCGTGATATCCGTGGCCGCCACTTCGAAACATTCTTCAAGCGTCCGCACGCTGTGACCGGTTTCGAGACCGAGGTCCCAGAAGTGTCCGACCAGCGACTCCAGTTTGGATTTTAGGGCTTCGTCAGGCGAAGCCGGCAACAGAATCAGAATGTCGACGTCGGAATACGGGAACAGTTGCCCGCGGCCATAACCGCCGACTGCAATCAGCGCGGCGCCCGACGGCATTTGCTGCGCTTTCCACGCCATCCGCAGATGACGGTCGGTCAGCAGGGCCAGTCCATGCAGAAGATCGTGACCGAGTTGACCCGACTCAAAACGTTCGCGGATGGCGATGCGATCGGCAGACAGCGCAATGCGTTGCGCGGCAACTCCGTTTGGCGGGGCGTTCCGGGGACGATGTTCGGACGCGGCTTGCATCGGGTCGGGCCTCAGGCCGGCGGAGGCGGACTGCCGGCCGACAGTGTCAGCACTTCAAAGCCGTCTGCGGTGACCAGCACGGTATGTTCCCATTGCGCCGAAAGGCTGTGGTCTTTGGTGACGATGGTCCAGCCATCAGCCATCTGGCGGATTTCCGGGCGCCCCGCATTGATCATCGGCTCGACTGTGAAAATCATGCCTTCTTCCAGTTTCATACCCATGCCCGGGCTGCCGTAATGCAGTATCTGCGGATCTTCGTGGAATTTCCGGCCGATGCCGTGTCCGCAGAATTCGCGAACGATGCTGCAGCCGTTGCGTTCTGCGTGGATCTGGATGGCATGTCCGATATCGCCCAGTGTTTTCCCGGGTTTGATCACGCGGATGCCGCGCCACATGCAGTCATAAGTCAGTTCAACCAGCCGGCGCGCCTGGATCGAGGGCGGACCGACGTAGAACATGCGGCTGGTATCACCATGGTAGCCATCCTTGATCACGGTGATGTCCAGATTCACGATGTCGCCGTTTTTCAGGCGCTTTTCTCCGGGCACGCCGTGGCAGACCACGTGATTGACCGAGGTGCAGATTGATTTGGGGTAGGGCGTGTAGCCCGGCGGGGTGTAGTTCAACGGTGCCGGGATCGTGCCCTGCTGGTTCACCATATAGTCGTGGCATAACCGGTCCAGTTCGCCCGTGGTGATGCCGGGCTGGACATGGGGGGTAATGAAATCCAGAACTTCGGAGGCGAGGCGGCCGGCCACTCGCATGTATTCAATGTCTTTGGGGGTCTTGAGTTCAACGGCCATGACGGCGCTTTCGATGCGCGCCATGCGGGGCTGCGCGGGGTTGCAGTAAAAAGGCAGATGACGATTCTAACAGGTTGTAACCATTCAAAAAATTCGCCCGGCAGCCCCCGAATTCCAGTCCGGACGGGCGGTTAGCGGGGGTGCATCCGCAGCTTGAGAAATGATGGCTTTACGTGCTAAAATAACAAGTTAGCTCGATCGGCTACACTATTTTGATCGGGTATTACACACACCTGCCGACGTTAAGGGTGCCCGGATACTCCGGGTTCGTTTCGGGCAGGTGGCGGATTAACCCTAACAGGAGAAATACCATCATGTCAGTCACCATGCGTGAAATGCTGGAAGCCGGCGTCCACTTCGGCCACCAGACCCGTTACTGGAACCCGAAAATGGCACCTTACATTTTCGGTCACCGCAACAAGATTCACATCGTCAATCTGGAAAAGACGATGGCGATGTATCTGGACGCGCTTAAATTCGTGCGTCAGATCACTTCCAACAAAGGCACCATCCTTTTTGTCGGCACCAAACGCCAGGCCCGCGACATCGTTCGCGAAGAAGCCCTGCGCTGCAGCTCGCCCTACGTCGACTACCGCTGGCTCGGCGGCATGCTGACCAACTACAAGACGGTCAAGGGTTCGATCCAGCGTCTGAAAGACATGATGGCGATGCGCGAAGACGGCTCTTTCGAGAAGCTGTCGAAAAAGGAAGGCCTGCAGTACGAACGCGAGATTGCCAAGCTTGAGCGCAGCCTCGGCGGCATCAAAGACATGACCAGCCTTCCTGATGCGATTTTTGTCATCGACGTCGGTTACCAGAAGGGCGCCATCACCGAAGCCAAGAAACTGGGCATCCCGGTCATTGGCGTGGTGGATACCAATCATTCCCCCGAAGGTGTTGATTACATCATCCCGGGCAACGATGACTCGAGCCGTGCGATCAAGCTGTATGCCCGCGGAATGGCTGATGCCGTTCTGGAAGGACGCAACAACAGCATCAAGGAAATCGTCGGCGGCGGTGCGGATGAATTTGTCGAGGTTGAGGACGGCGAAGCAGCTGCTGCCTGATCCGGCTCCACAGCTTATTCAAGGGGCTGGCTCAGCCCCTTTTTTTTAAATTGTCGTCAGAGGAATTGCAGCAATGGCGGAAATTACAGCGGGCATGGTGCGGGAACTCCGCGAAAAGACAGATGCACCGATGATGGAATGCAAAAAAGCGCTGACCGAAGCCGGTGGCGACCTGGGTAAAGCCGAAGAAATCCTGCGGGTCACACTCGGCAACAAGGCGAGCAAGGCTTCTTCGCGCGTGGCTGCTGAAGGCGTGGTT
>CBHTVL010000077.1:0-7985 GCA_966096475.1 uncultured Burkholderiales bacterium | reverse complement strand
ACGCAAATTAAATATCTGTTTTTATTGGTATTTTTATGAATATCTCCAAACAATGGCTGATCACACTATTCGCTGCCACCACCTTGTCCTGTGCGCCCGCGTGGGTGCATGGCCAAAGCACTGCCGCAAAAACGGCGTCGGCATCCGGTACGGAAGAAACCGCCTTCGGCAAACCCGGTGACCGCAAACAAGTCACACGCACCATTGCCGTCGACATGAAGGACACGATGCGCTTCACGCCCGACAAGCTGGCAATCCACCGCGGCGACACCGTCCGTTTTGTCATCAAAAACACCGGCAAGGCCAAACACGAGTTTGTGCTGGGCACGATGACAGAACTGAAAAGCCATTCCGAACAGATGAAAAAACATCCGGGCATGGCGCACGACGAACCGTACATGGTGCATGTCTCCCCCGGCAAAACAAGAAGCGTGGTCTGGCAATTCACCCGCGAGGGCGAGTTCCATTTCGGCTGCCTGCTGCCCGGTCATTTCGAGGCCGGCATGATCGGCCAAATCAATGTCAAAGCGAGGTGAGGTGATGATCCATCGAAGGCATTTTCTCCATCTGCTGGCGGCCGCTGCGCTTTGCGGCAGTGCCATTGCCGCGGAACCGCCGCTCGCCACGGTGTATCTGAACCCGGGATGAGGCTGCTGCGGCGCGTGGATGGATCATCTGCGCGCGAACGGCTTCCGGGTGAAGTCGGTAGCAGTCGAAGACACCGCGATCATGCGTAAACGCATGGGCATTCCCGAGGCACTGGGGGGCTGTCACACCGCGGTGATTGAAGGGTATGCCGTCGAAGGCCATGTGCCGGCGCGTGAAATCAAACGCCTGCTCGCCGAAAGACCGGCGGCAAAAGGACTCGCCGTGCCGGGCATGCCGCAGGGCTCGCCGGGCATGGAATCCGACAAACCGGCCCGCTACAACGTCATGCTGGTCGGCAACAACGGCAACAACACTGTTTACGCACGTTATTGAACCAACACCACTGATCACAAAAGGAGATCAATCATGAAAACCACGCTGCTCATCACTGCTCTCTGCATCACCACTCCGGCCCTGGCCCAGCAGGCCACTGATCATGCCGGTCATCATCCCGCACCGGTAAAAGCGGAGACCAAAACCAGGGCTGCCGCCACGCTGGCTGACGGAGAAATCCGCAAGGTCGATCGCGACGCGAAAAAAATCACGCTGCGCCACGGACCTGTTCCCAGCCTCGACATGGGTGCGATGACCATGGTCTACAAGGTCAAGGACCCGGCGATGCTCGACAAGGTCAAGGCCGGTGACAAGGTGAAATTCGACGCCGCCAAAAGCGGCGCCGATTACGTGATCACGCACATTGAAGCCGCCAAATAATTGTATCGGTATCCGGTCTGCCCGCCACGGGCAGACCGGATGAAGGAGAAATCCGCATGAAACCGTTCTCAATTCAGCAGTTGCACTGGCTGGCCGTGCTGGCCTTCGCATGGTGCATTCCGGTGCAGGCGCAACAGACGCTGCCCGGTTCCGATGTCGAAAGCCTGCTCGCCTACGCCCGCGACCGCAATCCCGAGTATGCCGCGATGCGTTACGAGGCCGAAGCCGCCGGCGAGCGGGTGCTCCCGGCAGGTGCGCTGCCCGATCCGGTGCTGCGCACGGAATTGCAGAACATCACCAACTTCGGCACTGACGGCGGCACCAGCATCCTGCCCGGCCGCGTCGGCAGTACCAAATACACGCTGATGCAGGCCGTACCGTTCTGGGGCAAGCGCGACCTCAAACGTGAAGCGGCCGAAGCCGAAGCTGCCGCCGCGCAGGGCCGTGCCGCCGGGTCGTGGACCGATCAGGCGGCACGGATCAAGAGCGGTTATGCGCAGTACTTCGCGGTATCGAAACTGATCGTACTGACACGTGAAGTCATCGACCTGATCGGGCGCATCGAAGGCATCACCCAGGCGCGTTATGCCGGCGGACTGGCCCCGCAGCAGGATGCCATCCGCGTGCAGGTCGAACGCACGGCGATGATGAGCGAACTGATCCAGATGGAAACCGAAATCCACCATACCCGCGCCAGCCTCAATGCCCTGCTTGCACGGCCGGCGCACGAAGCGCTGGCCCCGCCCGAGCGCCTGCGCCCGGTCCCGCCGCCGGCCCGGCTCGACCACGTCACGCTGGAGCAGCGGGCACGTGAAAAAAATCCGCAGCTGTTTGCCGCCGACGCCCGGATGCGCGCTGCAGAAAAAAACCGCGACCTTGCCTACCGCAACCGCTATCCCGATTTCATCCTGGGCGTGGTTCCGATCCAGACGCGCAATCGCGTCAACGAATGGGAACTGATGCTGGAAATGAACATTCCGCTGCAGCAGGGCAGCCGGCGCAGCCAGGAACGCGAAGCCGACAAGATGTTCGACGTTGCGCGCGCCCGCAAGGATGCCACCGCCAACCAGCTGCTCGCCGATCTCTCGACACAGCTTTCGGGCATCGACGCGGCGCGCCGCCTCGAAATGCTGGCGCAGAACAATCTGCTGCCGCAGGCCGAACTCACTTTCCGGGCCGCGCTGGCCGGTTATGAATCCGGCAAGGTCGACTTTGCGACACTGCTCGATGCGCAGCGCCAGATCCGCAATGCCAAACAGGACATCATCAAGGCGCGCGCCGAGCAGCAGGTGCGCCTCGCCGAAGTTGAACGATTGATAGGGGAAGATTTATGAAACCGGTTACGGGCCTCATCGCCGCCGTCATCATCGCTGCGGCCACCGCGGGCGCGGGTTACTGGTTCGGCCGGCACAAGGCCGGCAGCGAACAGTCTGCAGCGGCAACAAACAGCACTGCCGGCGCCAACAGCGAACGCAAGCTGCTTTACTACCGCAACCCGATGGGATTGCCCGACACCTCGCCGGTGCCGAAAAAAGATCCGATGGGTATGGATTACATCGCCGTTTACGAAGGCGGCAAAACGCCCGGCAGTTCGGGCACGCAAATCAGCATCAGCACGGAAAAAGTGCAGCGCCTCGGCGTCCGCACCGAAGCCGCAAAACTGCGCATACTGGACCGCACGGTACGCGCCGCCGGCCGCATCGAACCGGATGAACGGCGCACCTACGCCATCGCGCCGAAGTTCGAAGGTTATGTCGAACGCCTTCATGTCAACGCCACCGGCCAGCTGATCGGCAAAGGCCAGCCGCTGTTCGAGGTCTACAGCCCGGAACTGGTGTCGGCACAACGCGAATACGCCGTGGCGATGCAGGGCGTTCAGGCAATGAACAATGCCGGCAGCGAATCGCAGGAGGCGATGAAGCGCCTGGCCGAAGCCAGCCTGACCCGTCTGAAGAACTGGGACATCTCCGAAGACCAGATCAAGGCACTCTCGGCATCGGGTGAAACCAAACGCACGCTGACCTTCCGTTCACCGGTCAGCGGCATCGTCACCGAGAAAAAAGCGTTGCAGGGCATGCGCTTCACGCCGGGCGAGGCGCTGTACCAGATCGCCGACCTGTCTTCGATCTGGGTGATCGCCGATGTGTTCGAACAGGACATCGGCCTCGTCAAAGCCGGCGCCAAAGTGCAGATCCGCATCAATGCCTATCCCGACAAAACCTTCAACGGTACGCTGACTTATGTGTATCCGACGCTGACCGCCGAAACGCGGACGGTACCGGTGCGTATTGAACTCGCCAACCCCGGCAATCTGCTGAAGCCGGGCATGTTTGCCGAAGTCGAACTGCCGGTGGGTGCCAAAGGTTCCGTACTCACCGTACCGACGTCGGCAGTGATCGACAGCGGCACGCGGCGCATCGTGCTGGTGCAGAGCGGCGAAGGCAAATTCGAACCGCGCGAAGTCAAAACCGGGGCGCGCAGCGACCAGCTTGTTGATGTCATCAGCGGGGTGATGGACGGCGAACTCGTGGTCGTCGCCGCCAACTTCCTGATCGATGCCGAAAGCAATCTCAAGGCCGCCCTCGGCGGCATGACGCCGGCACCGCAGGCAACCAAACCCGGCGGCGCGGTGCATCAGGCGGAAGCCACGGTCGACGATGTGGATGCCAAGGCCGGCACGGTGATGCTGAATCACGGTCCGGTTGCCAGCCTGAAATGGCCGGCGATGAGCATGGAGTTCAAGGTCGCGAATCCGGCGCTGATGAAAGATCTGCCGCCCAAGGCAAAAGTCACCGTCGATTTCGTCGAGCGCCAGCCGGGCGAATGGGTCATCACCGGGGTGAAGCCGCAGTCTTCAGGCAAAACGCCGCCGCCCGCTGCAGCCAACCCGCACGCCAGGCACTGAGGACAAGACCATGCTCGCCGCCATCATCGACTGGTCCGGACGCAACCGTTTCCTGGTGCTGCTGGGTACGCTGTTCATCGTGCTGTGGGGCGTGTTTGCCGTCCTGCGCACGCCGATCGACGCCCTGCCCGATCTGTCGGACGTGCAGGTCATTGTGTATACGGAATATCCGGGCCAGGCGCCGCAGGTCGTCGAAGACCAGGTCACCTACCCGCTAACCACGGCGATGCTGTCGGTGCCGAAATCGAAAGTCGTGCGCGGCTTTTCCTTCTTCGGCGCGTCCTTCGTCTACATCATTTTCGAAGACGGCACCGATATCTACTGGGCGCGTTCGCGGGTACTGGAGTATCTGAACTTCGCCGCCGGCCGCATGCCGCGCGGCATCACGCCACAGCTGGGGCCTGACGCCACCGGCGTGGGCTGGGTCTATCAATATGCCTTGCTGGCCAAGGACAAGACGCTGGCCGAGCTGCGCACCATCCAGGACTGGTTCGTGCGTTACCAGTTGACCAAGGCGCAGGGGGTGGCCGAAGTCGCCTCCATCGGCGGCTTTGTGCAAACCTATCAGGTCACCGTCGATCCGGTGAAGCTGCGTGCGTACGGCGTGCCGCTGATGAAAGTGGCGCAGGTCATCCGCGATTCCAACCGCGACGTCGGCGGCCGCGTGGTCGAGATGGCCGAAACCGAATACATGGTGCGCGGCAAGGGTTACCTGCGCGGCGCCACCGACATCGAAAACCTGGTCGTCAAAAGCGAGAAAGGCACGCCGGTGCTGATCCGCGACGTCGCCCGCGTCGAACTGGCGCCGGACGAGCGGCGCGGCCTGACCGAACTCAACGGCGACGGCGAAGTGGTGTCGGGCATTGTGATGGCGCGTTACGGCCAGAACGCGCTGGAGGTCATCCACAATATCAAGGAAAAAATCACCGAGATTTCCAGCGGCCTGCCCGAAGGCGTGCGCATCGAAGCCGTCTACGACCGTTCCGAACTGATCCACCGCGCCATCGACACGCTGAAACGCACGCTGATTGAGGAATCAATCATTGTCGCGCTGGTGTGCATCGTGTTCCTGCTCCATGTGCGCAGCGCGCTGGTCGCGATCCTGATGCTGCCGGTGGGCGTGCTGATCGCCTTCATCGCCATGCGCCAGCTGGGCATGAACTCCAACCTGATGAGTCTGGGCGGCATCGCCATCGCCATCGGCGCGATGATCGACGCGGCGATCGTGATGATCGAAAATGCGCACAAACATCTCGAACGCCTGCCCGAAAATCACTCGAACAGTGAACGTGCCGCCGCGATGATGGCCGCCTGTCGCGAAGTCGGTCCGGCGCTGTTTTTCTCGCTGCTGATCATCACCGTGTCCTTCCTGCCGGTGTTTACGCTGGAATCCCAGGAAGGCCGGTTGTTCTCGCCGCTGGCCTATACCAAAACCTTTGCGATGGCCGGTGCGGCGATGCTGTCGGTAACGCTGGTGCCGGTGCTGATGCTGCTGTTCATCCGCGGCAAAATCCTGCCCGAAGCAAAAAATCCCGTGAACCGTTTCCTGATCTGGATTTACCGTCCGGTAATCGCCGCGGTGATGCGCTTCAAAAAACTGACGATACTCATTGCGCTGATCGTGATGGCGATCTCGATCTACCCCGCCTCGCGGCTGGGCTCGGAGTTCATGCCGACGCTGAACGAAGGCACGCTGTTCTACATGCCGACTTCGCTGCCGGGCATGTCGATCACCAAGGCGGCGGAACTGCTGCAGACGCAGAACCGCATCATCAAGAGCTTTCCGGAAGTCGCTTCGGTCTATGGCAAGGCCGGGCGCGCCAATACCGCGACCGATCCGGCGCCGACGGAAATGTTCGAAACGATCATCAACCTCAAGCCGGAATCGGAATGGCGGCCGGGCATGACCACCGACAGGCTGATCGCGGAACTGGATCAGGCGCTGCAGTTTCCCGGCGTCGCCAACTCCTGGACCATGCCGATCAAGGCGCGCATAGACATGCTGTCCACGGGCATCCGCACGCCCATCGGCATCAAGGTCTTCGGTAAAGACCTCGTCGAAATGGAAAGGCTGGCGCGCGAAATCGAAGCCGTGGTCAAAACCGTACCCGGCACCACCTCGGCCTTCGCCGAACGCATCACCGGCGGTTTTTACCTCGACATCGAACCGGACCGCACGCAGCTGGCGCGTTACGGCCTCGCGGTCGGCGACGTGCTCGACGCCATCGGTACCGCGCTGGGCGGCGAGATGGTGACCACCACCGTTGAAGGCCGTGAACGTTTCGGCGTCAGCGTGCGTTACCCGCGTGAACTGCGCGGCGATCCGCAGCAGATTGCGCGCGAAGTGCTGGTGGCGACCATGGGCGGCGCGATGATTCCGCTGGGACAGCTGGCGAAAGTGTCGATCACCAAAGGCTCGCCGGGCATCCGCACCGAAAACGCGCTGCTCTCGGCCTACATCTTTGTCGATATCCGCGACCGCGATATCGGCGGTTATGTCGCCGACGCACGCAAGGCCGTCAATGAACAGGTCAAGTTTCCACCGGGCTATTACGCGACCTGGAGCGGCCAGTTCGAATACATGGAGCGTGCGATCCACAAAATGAAAGTGGTGATCCCGGTAACGCTGCTGAGCATATTCCTGTTGCTGTATCTCAACTTCAAACGTCTCACCGAAACCCTGATCGTGATGCTGTCGGTGCCTTTCGCACTGGTCGGCGGCGTGTGGCTGATGTGGCTGCTCGGGTACAACCTGTCGGTGGCCGTCGCCGTCGGCTTCATCGCGCTGGCCGGCGTCGCCGCCGAAACCGGCGTGGTGATGCTGATCTATCTGGATCATGCCTGGGAAGCCGCGCAGGCGCGTTGCCGCACCGCGGGACGCACACCGGGCGCCGGCGATCTTTACGCAGCGGTGATGGAAGGTGCGGTCGAGCGCGTTCGACCGAAGATGATGACCGTGGTTGCGATCATGGCCGGCCTGCTGCCGATCCTGTGGGGCACCGGCACCGGATCTGAAGTGATGAGCCGCATCGCCGCACCGATGGTCGGCGGCATGATTTCATCGACGGTGCTGACACTGGCGGTGATTCCGGCGATTTACGCGTTGGTCAAACAGTGGCGCCTCGCCCGCGGAGATGCCAGCAAGTAATTGTTTTTATTGAATTTTTATGTAAACCCGCAGCGAAGTCTTAAAATAGCAGCAGATGAATAACCATCAACCCCACGACCGCGCAATCAACGTGCTGCAGGTGCGCCGCCTCGGCATCGACACCTATTACGAGCCGGTGGTGTTCATGCGCAGCGACTGCGCGATCTGCCGCTCTGAAGGTTTCGAATCGCACTCACGCGTGCTGGTCAGCCTGCACGGGCGCAGCGTGCTGACCACACTCAACATCGTCACCGGTGAACTGCTCGGCACCCACGAAATCGGCCTCTCTGAAATCGCCTGGAAGCTGCTGGCTGCAGAAGTCGATGATGTGGTCACGCTGTCGCATCCCGAACCGCTGGAATCGATGCGCCATGTCCGCGCCAAAGTCTACGGACAGCGCCTCGATGATGCCGCGATGCACGCCATCATCCGCGACATCGCCGCGCGCAAATACACCGACATCGACCTGTCAGCCTTCATTACCGCCTGCGCCGGTGACCGGCTCAACATCGCCGAAACCGGCGCGCTGACCCGCGCGATGATCGCCGTCGGCGAGCGCCTGTCCTGGGA
>CBHTVL010000076.1:0-7999 GCA_966096475.1 uncultured Burkholderiales bacterium | reverse complement strand
CGCTCAGACAGCGCTGATCGCCAGTGTACGGCAGTCGGCGACGGTTTCCAGCGATGCCAGCTGCGCGTGCAGGGCGGCGGCCGGTGCATGTGCGCCGGCCATGCGCATGAATTTGGTCTGCAGTTCTTCCGCCGACAGCGGCGAAGCCGGCGTGCCTTTGAATTCCTCGGCAAACCGTTCGAAACGGCGGCCGTCCTTCAGTTCAACGGCAACGCGGGAAGACCAGGCGCCGCCTTTTTCATCGTGGCCCATCTCGACGACTTTCAGTTTCAGTGCCATTGCGCGCACTTTGGCGTCGTTCAGTGCGGTTTCCGAAAAGGCCAGCGGATCATTGACGTCGTAATACAGCGCAATCGCCGAACAGAAGGGCACGCTGTACTGGGCGCCGGCGACATCGCGCGGTTCGCGGATGTCGTGATGCGACAGCACTTTATGGCGGGCGTGGATGGTCAATGCGGCGACGTCGTCACCGCTGAAATTATTTTCCGCGCGCAGTTCCTGCAAGGACTGCACGGGGGTGTGCGCGGTGATGTGACAGGCATAACGTTTCAGGCAGGCGAATACGATATCGAAGTGCGTGCCGAGATCCTTGGTGAACTGTGTCGCGTCACCGTCGCGGGCATAGGATTCGAGATAACCGTATTGGCCTTCGAGCACGCTGTCCGGACCTTCGTAACCGTCGCGGGCCAGCAATGCAGCGACTACACCGGCTTCCGCTGCGCGTCCCATGTGCAGGCGTTTGACCATCGCGCCGTTGCCGGCCTTGGCGAAGGCGAGCAGGCCGCCGCCGAGTGAGCCGGCGATGCCCAAGGCCTGCGTCAGTTGCGCCGCGTTGAGCCCGAACAGTTTGCCGGCGACGATGGCCGAGCCGAAGGGGCCGTTGACGCCCGGCGCATGAAAGCCCAGCGATTCGGTGGACTGTTTGGCGGCGAGGCCGATGCGGAACATCACTTCCGCGCCGGCGATGAAAGCGGTCAGTAAATCCTTGCCGCTGGCGCCTTGCGCCTCACCCGCGGCGAGTGCGGCCGGCAGCAGGATTGCGCCGGGATGCACGCCGGCGCTGGGTTTGCGCAGACCATCGAGTTCGAAGGCATGTGAACACACGCCGTTGGCCAGTGCGGCAGCGGGGGCTGCAACTTTCAGATTGCTGCCGATGACACGGCTGCTGCCGTTGCCGCCGCAGTTGCGGGCGTGCCCGGCGACGATTTTGCTCCACGGCAGGCGCGAGCCGAACAGCGCCGCACCGGTGGTGTCGATGATGCACTGGCGGGCGCGTTCGCGCGCCGCCGCCGGGATTTGCTCGTAGCTGAGTGTGGTGGCGAACTCGGCCAGCGTGCGTGCTGCGGTCTTGGCGGCGCTCATCGCTGTAAGGTTAAACCGACATCAGTTTGGACAGGATGCCGGCGTCGGGCAGCTTCTCGATGCCCATCACCGCGTCGCGCAACTGCTCGACCTTTGCCTTCGGCAGTGCCTTGACCGCCAGCTTCTCGAATTTCGCGATGATGTCGGCGTCGCTGGCGAAACGGAATTCGCTGCCGCGCGCGGATTCGACAGTGCGCTTCATCACCGTGCCGTCGTTGAGGTGCAGTTCGACATGGACCTTGTGACGCATTTTTGCGCCGAGCGCGGTGATCGCCGGGTCGTGGAGCACCTCGACTTTTTTCGACTCTGCGATGCGTGCCGGATCAGCCACCATCGCTTCGGTGAACTGGTCGACGAAAACGTCTTTTTCCAGCAGCCAGGTGCCGATGCAGTACGGCAGGTTCAACTGCGCCGAAGTCAGGCCCTGCGGTTTGTACGGCCAGCCGACGTGGTGCACCGTGACTTCCGAGCCGTAGATAACAACCTTCTTCACGTCCTTGGCGGTGAAGGGGCGTTCGGCATCCATCTCGCGCAGCGCATCCAGCGTTGTGTGGTTGCTGCCGACGCAGGCGTAGAACTTCAGTGCGATGCCCATGGTCTGCCAGACTTCGCCGAAACCGGCGGTGAGTTCCGTCAGATTGAACTTGTCGGTCGACTGCGACATCGTCGTGCAGAAGCCGCCGTAAGGGTTCTCCAGCACATCAACGATGCCGGTGAAGCCGCCTTCGGCAAACAGCGCGCCGTAGAGGCCGGATTGCGAGGAGCGGCCGGCATGCATGCGTTTGACCATTGCGCCGAACTGCGCAGCCATCAGGCCCGCAGCCTGGGTGCCGGCAATGCCCAGCGCGTGTACGGTTTTGTCGACGTCGAGTTTCATTCCGCGCGCAGCACCTGCGGCGGCGGAGAACACGCCCAGCGTGGCGCCCGAGTGCCAGCCCGAGGCGATGTGCGCCGGGCCCATGCACAGGCCGACGCGCGGGCCGATTTCGTAGCCGGCAATCGACGCGGTGAGGAATTCCTTGCCGCTCATGCCCGGTTTCAGTTCCGTGACCGAGATCAGTGCGGGCAGCACGACGGCGCCCACATGCAGCACGCCGGCGCGATGCACGTCATCCAGTTCAAAGCCCTGCACCTGGGTGCCGTTGACCAGCGCGGCATGCGGAGCGGAGAGTTTCTTGTTGGTGCCCCACACCGTGCACTGGCGGGTGCTGTCGATGCTGCTCAGCTTGTCCTGGAGGATACGGGTCCACTCGAGGTCAGCGCCGTACAGTGCGCAACCCAGCGAATCCAGCATCAGCAGCTTGTTGCGATGACGCACTTCTTCCGGAATCTTGTCGTAAGTCAGACCGGAGACGAAGGTGGCGATATCGCGGGTGTAGGGATGGGGTTGCGTCGATTGCTGGGCCATGGGGCGGATTCCTGTAGCGGGTCTATAAAAAAATCAATAAAAACAGATATTTGCGTGTAATTCCCGGAGCTTACTTCGGCAGCGTCACCGCAGTGCCGACGATGGCTGCCAGCTCATTGATGTCGGCGAGTGACTCGCAACGGTCAACGGTTGCGATGATGCGCTCGGCGTCGGCTTTGCTCATGCACGGCGCAACGACGTTGCGGAACTTGTGAATGACTTCTTCCGGCGCCAGCGGGTTTTCCGGGCTGCCGCGGCGATGCAGGGCGAGTTTCTCATGCACTTTGCCGTCACGGGTGGTGATCTTCACGCGCGAGGCGTGGCGGAACGGCGCACCCATTTTTTCAATTTCGGGATCCACGTAAGCGCTGATGCGCGTGATGAAGTCGAGGATCTGCGGATCGGCGAGACGCGCTTCACGGAACTGTTCGGTGAAGGCGGCACCGTCGAGTGCGATGACTGCCATGCCGTAATACAGATTCATCTGCGCGGCGGTGACGCCTTGCGCCTTGTACTCCCAGGCGCAATGCACATGGGTCATCGGCGACAGACCGGTTTCGACGTTGGCGATGTCGCCGGCCTTGATGCCGTGTTCTTTCATCAGCTCCGACAGTGCGTCGAGCGCGCTGTGGATGCTGGTGACGCTGGCATGCGGCTTGTAACCGACGTTGAGCGTTTCCCAGGTTTTGCCGAGGCCATCGGTCAATCGTGACGGATTCGGCTTGTCGGAGTAGGTCGACAGATAACCGCCGTACGGTGCTTCCAGTGCATCGAGAATGCCGGTGAAATCGCGCGACGCCAGTTGCGCGGCATACACGCCGCTCTGCGCGGCGCGGCCGCTGTGAAAGCGTTTGACCATCGCGCCTTCCTGCGCCGCCATCAGGCCGCCCGCTTGCGAGCCCGCCATGCCCAGCGCGTGCTGGAACTGCGTCGCATTAAGGTTCAGCATGCGCGCCGCGGTTGCCGCAGCGACGAAAGTGCCTGACGTGCCCTGCGGATGAAAACCGCGGAAAAACAGGCTCATCGTCGCGGCATTGCCGACCCGGTGGCCGATTTCGTAACCCGCAACCATCGCTGTCAGCAGGTCTTTGCCGGAAACCTTGCCGCCTTTGGCCGCATTTTTGGATTCAGCCAGATTCAGTGCGACGGGTGTGGCGATCGAGCCGGCGTGGACAATGGATTCCTTGTGAATGTCGTCAAGCTCGAAAGCATGGCCCGACGTACCGTTGACCAGTGCCGCGAGCGCCGGTGATGTCTTGCGACCGAGACCGATCAGCGTTGCAACGGGTTTTGTACCTTCGGCATCAGCAAGTTCAGCCACCTTGCGTGTCCATGGCAGCGTCGCGCCGAACAGGCAGCAACCGAGGCTGTCGAGCAGCGAGAGTTTGATGCGCGCAACGGCCTCGGCGGGAATGTCCTCGTAACGCAGCGCCGCACCGAAGCGGGCGAGATCGCGGGTGGCATCGGCGAGCAGCGGCGGTTTGTTCGAGGACATGGTGATGCTCCTTATGCCTGCGTTGCGGCTTTACCCGCGGCGGTGCCCGCGAGTTTGCCGAATACTGCACCGGAAACCAGACCGGTGCCGCTCGGGTAGTTGAAGTAGAACAGGCCGCCGACCATTTCACCGGCGCAATACAGGCCGGGGATCGGCAGCTGGTTCGAATCCACCACCTGGCCCGATTCCTTGTCGACACGCAGGCCGCCGAAGGTGAAGGTGATGCCGCAGGTCGTGGCATAGGCGTCGTAGGGCGGGGCGTCGAGCGCCTGCGCCCAGTTCGATTTCGGCGGCTCGATGCCGACCGTGCCCTTGCCGTCCTTGATCACGTGGTTGAACGGCACGTCCTTCTGCACGGCCGCGTTGTACTCGCGCACCGTCTTCAGGAACTGCTCGGGATTGACGCCTTCGAGTTTGGTCGCGAGTTCTTCCAGCGTGTTGGCGCTGACCTTGGTCATGTACTTGATGCGGTATTCCGAACGCAGCAGCTTGGTGACCTTGGAGTCGAATACCTGCCACGCGAACTGGCCCGGCTGCTTCAGTACTTCGCCGCCGTATTTGGCGTAGGTGAAGGACTGGAAGTCATAACCTTCATCAACAAAGCGTTTGCCTTCGGCGTTGATCAGCAGGCCGAAGATATAGCTGTGTTTCTGGAACTGGTCGCCGACGCTGACGTCGCCGAATTCCGGGGCGTAACGGTCCCAGCCGGTGGCGTGGCAGCCCGACCAGTTGCCGTAGGGTGCGGCGCCGATGTCCAGCGCCATCTTCAGGCCGTCGCCGACGTTGAAGCGCGTGCCGCGCACCTTCGCCAGTTCCCAGCCCGGTCCGAGGTAACGTGCGCGCATTTCGGGATTGGCTTCGAAGCCGCCGCAGGCCAGAACAACCGCCTTGGCTTTCATTTCGAAGGACTTGCCCTTTTGCCGCACCTGCACACCGCTGACGGTGGCGCCGTCATACAGCAGCTTGATCGCGCGGGTTTCGAAATGCACCGGGATGCCGGCTTTTTTGACGGCCTTGTTCAGGTATTCGACGAGTCCTGCGCCGCCGCCGTGGGCTTCGATCGGCATATTGCCGAAGAATTTTCGCTTGCCGTCGACCACCGCCGACTGGCGGCCCCAGTTCGGCACGAACTTCACGCCCTTTTCGCGCAGCCAGATCATTGTCGGCAGGCTTTCGTTGACCAGATACTCCGACAGGTCGGGATCGGTGCGGTAGGCGGTGAGCTGGTGGATCTTGTCGAGGAATTCCTCACGCGTGTTGGTGCCGAAATCGGTCTCGGCGATTTCCTGTTCCGTGATGTCCGTGATCTTCAGCAGGTCTTCGACGGTTTCGTAAGCGAAACGCATCACGCCGCCGGCGAAACGGCTGTTGCCGCCGCCTTCGTCTTCCGACGCGGCTTCGAGGATGGCGACTTTCGCGCCCTGGTCATGGGCCGACAGGGCGGCGCACATGGCGGCGTTGCCCTTGCCGACGACGATCACATCAAATTCGGACATTTTTGAGGCCTTTCGGTGTGCAGGTTTGGAACGGTGCGCAATTATCCTTCCCTCACACTCTTGAGTAAAATGAGATTATTGCAACAATTGTTCGCGTTTTTACATTAATCAGACGGTCAAAAGCCGATGAGCACCCTTCATGAACATTGATACCCACGGTTTGCAGGCGTTTGCCCGCATTGCGGAACTCGGCAGCTTCCATCAGGCCGCGACTGCGCTGCATCTGTCGCAGTCGGCGCTGTCGCGGCGCATCAGCCGGCTGGAAGAAGAGCTCGGCGTGCGCCTGCTCGACCGCACCACGCGCAAGGTACGCCTGACCGCGGTCGGCCGTGACTTCCTGCCGCAGGCGCGGCGGCTGATCGAGGAACTGGAAAATTCGCTGGCCGGCCTGCGCGACATGGCCAAACGCGGCGCGGGTCAGGTCACCGTGGCCTGTGTGCCGACGGCGGCGATGCACATGCTGCCGCCGGTGATCCGCGATTACAGCGCAAAACATCCCGACAACCGCATTCGCATCCTGGATGTGCATGCCAACGAAGTGCTGCAGGCCGTGCTCGGCGGCGAGGCGGAGTTCGGACTGACACTGTCCGGTGTTGATGCGCCGGAACTGGAGGTTGAAGCGCTGTTCGAAGATCCCTTTGTGCTGGCCTGTCACCGCGACCACCCGCTGGCGAAAAAGAAATCCGTGAAGTGGTCCGATCTGGAGCAGCACCGCGTGATCACCGTCGGTCGCATGAGCGGCAACCGCGCGCTGCTCGACTTCGGTCTGCCCGGCAATCTGCCGCAACAGCGCTGGACCTATGAGGTGCAGCATTCCTTCTGGACAGGACTCGGCATGGTCGAAGCCGGCATCGGCGTGATTGCCGTGCCGGCATTGGCGTTGTCGGGTCGGCGCAATCCGCAACTGGTCAGCCGGCCGCTGGTTGAGCCGCGGCTGACGCGCACGGTGGCGGTGATCCGGCGGCGCGGTGTGACGCTGTCGCCGGCGACACAGGAGTTTCTGGCGATGCTGAAAAAGCGGTGGGGACAATTGTCGAAGCGGGAGACGCGTCTGCGTGCTTAGTGTTATTGGCTGTGATGACCGGGCGTGTTCTGCTTGCCGCTTCCGGAGGCCACTGTTAGTCTCAAATGCAAGAATCAAAAAGCCACAAAATCATCGTGAATAAAAATCAGACGGTCGGTATCGGAGGAGTGAAATGACGGCATCAAGAATCAGCAAAAAAATGACGGGCATTGTTCTGGCATCGGGCATATTCATCGCGGTGTCGCATGACGCCCTTGCCCAGCAGGCACCTTATCCCTCGCGGCCCATCCGCCTCATCGCCTCCCAGTCGCCCGGCGGCGGCATCGATACCGTGGCGCGCATTGTTGCGACCAAGCTGGGTGAGGCCATCGGGCAGAACGTGATGGTCGACAACCGGGCCGGCGCCAACGGTTCGCTGGCCGGCGAACTCACTGCGAAATCGCCGCCCGACGGTTACACGATGATGCTCGGTGCCGTGGGCAATCTCGCGGTCAACGGCTTTTTCACCAAAAACATGACCTATGACCCGCTGAAGGATCTGGCGCCGGTAACGCCGGCGGTGACCAGCGGCAATATTCTGGTGGTGCATCCGTCGGTGCCGGCGAAATCGCTGAAGGAATTGCTGGCACTGGCGCGGGCGCGGCCGGGCGAGCTGGCTTACGGGTCTTCCGGCGTCGGCGGCTCCGGGCATCTGGCCACGGGCCTGCTGCAGTCGATGGCCAAGATCAAGCTGCTGCATGTGCCGTACAAGGGCAACGGTCCGGCAATCGTCAACCTGATGTCCGGCGAGGTGCAGATGGCTTTTGCATCACCGGCCAGCGTCGCGGCGAACATCCAGGCCGGACGGCTGCGCGCGCTGGCCGTGGGAACCGGCACCCGCTCCAAGCAGTTTCCGCAGATACCGACGATTGCCGAAGCGGGCGTGCCGGGCTATGAATCCAAAAGCTGGTACGGTTTTGTCGTTGCGGCGAAAACACCGCCTGCAATCATCACGCGGCTGAACAAGGAAATCGTTCAGGTGCTTAACCGTCCCGAGGTGGTGGAGTCGATGCTGACCCAGGGCGAAGTCTGGACCAGCAGCCCCGAGGCGTTTGCGGCCTTCATCAAGGTCGAGCATGACAAATGGGGCCGCGTGATCCGCGAGCAGGGCATCACCGCAAATTGACCGGATTTCAGTCATGTTGATCGTTGATTCACAGGTGCACATCTGGGCG
>CBHTVL010000075.1:0-8012 GCA_966096475.1 uncultured Burkholderiales bacterium | reverse complement strand
GCGCTGAACCTATGAGTTACAAATAAATCCCGCAGTTTCATGCCATGAAAACAAGAAACATTCTCCTTCTGCTGGCTTCGCATGGCCTTATCGGAGCGGTCGGGTTTGTTGTCGGAATCTACCTGCTGCCGATTCTGATCGCACCGGCGGCGCCAACTGTTGCCGAGGTGACGGCAGCAGCACAGTCGGCAAGCTATACCGCCGAGTTCAGGCGCGACCTCAAAGACAGCGATGCGCTGCATTGGGGTGAGGGCAAGGTGTCAGTCAGCGAGGGATCCATCTCTCACATGGGCAAGCTGGCGCCCGGCCCGGACTACAAGCTTTACCTGTCGCCGGAATTCGTTGAAACCGAGGATGATTTCAAACGGCTGAAATCCCGGATGGCGCTGGTCGGGGACGTCAAGACCTTCAACAACTTCCTGGTCAAGGTTCCGCCCGGCATCAACCCGTCGAATTACACGACGGTGATTGTCTGGTGCGAGACGTTCAGCGAATTCATCACGTCTGCCCGATACAAATAGTCGGGATGACGGTTACTGCTCCAGCAGCGCAAAAAAACTCCCGCCGAAATCCTTGCGGTATTGATCGGTGACCGGTTTCACCGCTTCAACAAATGCGCGATGTTCGATGGGCGTCAGTTTGACGACTTCGTTTTCCGCGGGGTCGAGTTTTTTCAGCATTTCTTCATCTTCCGCCGCCGCCAGCTGACGCTGAAAAGCCGTCGCCTCGGTCGCTGCGGTATCCACTGCGCGTTGAACATCGGCAGGCCATGAAGCGTATTGCGCGCCATTGGCCATCAGACAGGCCACGCCATACACATGCCCGGAGAGGGTGATGTAGCGGTGATGCTTGTGCATGTTGAAGTTGACGATGTTGGTCAGCGGGTTGTCCTGACCGTCAAAACGGTCGCCGCCGATCTGTTCGACGAAAATCTTGATGTCCTCAAGAATGGGTTCGATGCCGAGCAGGCGCAGCGATGCAGCCTGTACTTCGCTCATCTGGATGCGGATGCGCAGGCCTTTGCAGTCGGCGGGCTTGCGGATGGGGCGGACCTTGTTGCTGAAGTGGCGGAAACCATTGTCCCAGTAGGCGAGCAGCTGGAACGGTGACTGTGCGGCAGTCTTGGCGCGCAGCGACTGGCCGAGTTTGCCGTCGAGCACCTTGTAGGCCGCGGCGCGGTCGGGAAACTGGAAGGGCAGGTCGAACAGCGCCAGTTCCGGCACCCATTTCGCATAACGCAGCGACGAGATGTAACACATCGACAGCTCGCCGCTTTCAACCATGCCCGGCAGGTCGCCGGATTTGTGGCCCAGCGCCAGCACATCGGGCACGAACTGGAAGTCCACTTTGTCCCCGGCCTCACGCTGCAGTACCTCGCCGAAACGGACGCAGGCGCGGGTGTGGATCGAAGCGGGTTTCTGGTAGCCGCCGAGGCGGATGACGACGGGTTTCATGGTGTGGAGTGTGGGCTGAGTCGGGGGCAGACAATGCTATATGATTGAAGGCCCAAGGAGGAGGACACCATGGAAATCAGCGGAATTCACCATATCAATATTGGCTGCCGCGAAAGCGATCTGCCGGCAATTGAAAAGTTTTACTGCGAAGGACTGGGCTTGCATGTCGGTTACCGGCCGGATTTTCCGTCGGGCGGTTTGTGGCTTTATTGCGGCAAACACCCGCTGGTGCATGTGGTCACGCGTTTCAAGCCCGACTGGAAAGGTCTGGACGAGAGTAAAAGCAGCTACGACCACACCGCTTATGACGTGAAGGGCGTGCAGGACTTCCGCGCGCGCTTCAAGAAGATGGGCGTTCCCTTCGAAGAGCAGAACGTGCCCAACGCCGGATTCCAGATGTTCCTGCGCGATCCGGTGGGCAACAAGGTGGAGCTGAATTTTCCCAATGAAGAAGCGCCGGTCGAAGTGGCCAGCGGCACGCTGGCGGCGATGCAGTTCCCGGATCACGCCGGCAAGCGTTGAGCGTTGAAGCAGCGGTCGAAATAGAAGCGGGCTTTATTGATTAACTCTGGAGTAAGTAAGTGAAATTATTGACTTTTGTGGTGGATGGCGTGGTGCGCCCCGGCGTGCTCGACGGCAATGTGGTGGTCGATCTGTCAGCGGCCGGCCTGCCGGTGGATGCGACCGGCGATCTGATGTGCATCGTGCGCGGCGGCGACAGTTTGCTGCAGCAGCTGCGCGCGGCGCTGGGCAGTGCCAATCGCCGTGAATACGCGCTCGACAAGGTCAAGGTCTGCGCGCCGCTGCTTCATCCGTCGAAGATCGTCGCGGTGGGGCTGAACTATATCGATCACTGCAAGGAAGCCAATCTGCCGGTGCCGTCGGAGCCGGTGCTGTTCACCAAATGGCCCAACTCGATCACCGGTCCGTATGACGACCTGCACTGGCCGGAGAGTGTCACCAAAGAAGTCGATTACGAAGTCGAACTCGGCTTGGTGATCGGCAAACGCGGTCGCGACATCAGCGAAAAAGACGCGCTGGACTACGTCTTCGGCTACACCGTGGTCAACGATGTGTCCGCACGCGATCTGCAGTTCGCCAATGCCAAGCAATGGGATCGCGGCAAGTCACTGGATACCTTCTGTCCCTGGGGGCCGTGGATTGTCACCCGCGACGACATCAAAAATCCGCATGACCTGACCGTACGTACCGTGCTCAACGGCAAGGAAATGCAGATTTCCAATACCAAAAACCTGATTTTCAACATCCCGCAGATCATTGCCTATGCTTCGCAGGGCTCAACGCTGATGCCGGGCGACCTGATCCCGACCGGCACACCTTTCGGCGTCGGCTTCTCGCGCACGCCGCCGGTATTCATGAAACACGGCGATGTCTGCGAGTGCGAAGTCGAGAACATCGGCAAGATCGTCAACAAGATCAATCTGAAATAAATCCGGGCAGGGGAATCAGCCGATGAAGCTCTGGTATCAAAGTATGTCGCGCCAGAAGGCGTGGGGCCACTACAACGAAGCGCTGCGGCGCATTCTCGACCGGGTCAAGGATCCGGACACCGAAATCGAGGTGCACGGCATCACCAAGCGCGGCGGACTGGCTGACCAGTTTCATTACCTCGACTATCTGGAGTCCGGCGAGGTCATGGAGAATGTGCAGATCGCCACCAAGCGGGGTTTTGATGCCTTCCTGATCGGCAATATCGGCGATCCCGGCCTGCAGATGTGCCGCGAGATCACCACGATGCCGGTGCTGGGTCTGTGCGAGACGGCGCTGCATACGGCCTGCATGATGGGGCAGAACTTTTCGCTGGTGACCATCAACGAGAAATTCACGCCGCGGATCATTGATAACGTCCACCGCTACAAGCTGGAGCGACGGCTGTCGGCGGTCAATCGCATGAAGATCGACCGCATCAATGATCTGGATGAGGGTTTTACCAATGCGGCTGCGCGCAAACGCATCTTCGATCAGTTCATGAAGGCAGCCAACGCCAATGTCGAGCAGGGCGCCGAAGTCATCATTGCCGCCGGCGGCGTGGTGATGGCGCTGCTGGCTGAATTCGGCGTGCACTCGGTGGCGAAAAACACGCCCATTCTCAACGGCATCGTGTCGTTGGTGAAAATGGGCGAGGCGACGGTGAAGATCAACCGCATCATGGGTGGCAATTTCCTCAGCAAGCGCTTGTATTACGCGCCGCCCAGCAGTGATCAGATCGACGAGATCCGCAAATACTACGGCGACGTCTATCCGACGGTGAAAAGCCCGAAGAAGGCTGCTCCGAAATCGGCGGCTAAGAAAAAGGCTGCGCGCAAATGAGGCCGTTGGTCATCGCTGCGGCACTGGCTCTTGCGTTGCCAGTGGTTGTTTCAGCGCAGAACTATCCGTCCAAGCCGGTGCGTTTCGTCGTGCCGTTTGCACCCGGCGGCAGCACCGATCTGCTGGCGCGTTTTCTGGCGCAGCAGCTAGCGGCCCCGCTTGGTCAGACCGTCGTGGTGGATAACCGCGCCGGTGCCGGCGGTGTGGTCGGTGCCGAGATGACGGCGCGTGCACCGGCTGACGGTTACACCATCATGCTCGGCAGCGCCGGTCCACTGACTATTAATCCGAATATCCGCGACAAGACGCCTTATGACACGCTGCGGGATTTCGCGCCGATCACTCTCGCGACGGTAAGTCCGTTCACGCTGGTGGTGCATGCGTCTTCACCGGCGAAAAACGTCAGGGAGTTGATCGCACTGGCAAAAGCAAAGCCCGGTGAACTGAATTACGGATCCGCGGGAAACGGTTCGGTCGGACATTTATCGACCGAGCAATTCATGAGCCTGACCGGCGTGCGCTTTGTGCATGTGCCGTTCAAAGGCGCCGGCCCGGCGGTGGTTGATCTGCTGGGCGGCCGGCTGAACCTGATGTTCGAAAATCTGCCGACGATCATCACCCATGTGCGTTCCGGCAAGTTGCGCCTGCTGGGGGTCGGTACCAAACAACGCTCTGCACTGGCACCGGATTTTCCGACGATTGCCGAGGAGGGTGTGCCCGGATACAACTCGGCCACTGTGTTCGGCGTATTGGCACCGGCAAAAACGCCGCAGCCGATCATCAACCGCCTCAACGCGGAAATGGTCAAAATCCTGCAGTCATCCCAGGGGAAAACCGCACTCGCCGAGCGCGGCCTGGAGGCAGTGGGCAGCACGCCGCAGGAATATGCGACGCAGATCCGTGAGGAATACAACAGCTACAGCCGTATCGCCAAAGCCGCAAACATCCGTGTGGATTGAGCGGACGCGCCCGGTGATCATGGAGGAAACATGAGTGCCATCGATGTGAAGCCATTGTCCGCAGCGCTGGGCGCCGAGGTCCGCTGCGGCGATGTCCGTGGATTGGGTGACGCGGCTTTCAGGCCGGTCTATCAGGCGCTGCTCGATCATCTGGTGATCCGCATCCGCGGCCAGCAGCTGACTGATCCCGAACTGATTGAATTCGGCAAACGCCTGGGCACGCTCGACTTTGCGCCTCTCGCCAAAACCGGCAAGGAGCGCGCCCGCACACATCCGGAAATCATCATCGTGTCGAACGTGATGGAAAACGGCGAGGCCATCGGCGTGCTGCGCGATGCAGAGGTGGTGTGGCATTCCGACAACTCCTACCGCGACCGGCCGCTGTCCTACAGTGCGCTGTATTCACTGGAAATTCCGCCGACCGGCGGTAATACCGGTTTTGCCAATATGTATCTCGCGCTGGAAACGCTGGATCCGGTGCTGCGCCAAAAAATCGAAGGCCGCACGCTGAAGCACGATATGACCTACAACAGCGCCGGCGACCTGCGTGAAGGTTTTCAGCCGGTCGATGATGTGCGTGATGCGCCGGGGCCCAGTCATCCGATTATCCGCACGCATCCCGAGACCGGCTATAACGCGCTATATCTCGGTCGCCGTCCCAATGCCTATATCAATGGCTATTCGGTCGAAGAGTCCGAGGCATTGCTGGAAGCCCTGTGGTCGCATGCGACCCAGGAAAAATTCACCTGGCACCATGTCTGGCAACCCGGCGACATCCTGATCTGGGACAACCGCTGCGTGATGCACCACCGCGATCCGTTTGATGGCGGATACCGGAGGGTGATGCACCGCATTCAATGCGCAGGTGATGTGCCTTCGCTGGCAGCTTCTGCGAAAGCCGGGCATCCGCGTTCGCGGATGACTGCTTGAACAGGGGCGGGACGAGACTCATGCGGGCGCAGCCCGCGTGATGTTGAGGCCACAACAAAAAATGCAGCAGCGCCCGGCGTGAGCCGGGTGATGCATCGCATCCAGTACGCGGGTGATGTGCCTTCGCTCGCCGCTTCTGCGAAAACCGGGCACCCGCGGGCGGCAATGGCCGCTTAGTCGGCGTCGAGTCCGTGCAGCGCAATGCCGCCGAACGACGGCCAGGCGCGCCATACCTTTTCCAGTTCAGGCAGCAGTTTCTGCATCGCACCGACGTTGCGGTGGAATGTGGTGTTGGTGCCCTGGCGGGTGATGCTGTGCGAATAGGTGAAGACGCGGGCCGCCGGATTGGCCTGAGTCGTATCCAGCGATACCAGCAGGTTGTTGTCGCCCAAGGGCAATAGCCACAAGTCGCCGTTGCTGCCGGCACGGAACACATGCAGCGACTCATCGGGGATGGGGCCGGCTTCGAGACCGATGCGGATGGTTTTTTTTGCGCGCGTCCCCCATTCGAGGAAGGGTTCTGCAAGATCGAACAATTGCTGGCGTTCGGTGCGGTAGTTCATCACCGAGACCACATCAATCTGCGTGCCGAGATGGTCGAGGAACAGGCTGTTGCGGAAGCGCTGGCGTCCCCACCAGAACGGTACGGCCACATCGAGCGGCATCATGGCCTGAGTGCGTACCCGCGCCAGCGTATCGAGATAGGCGGCGAGCCATTCTTCGGTGTCGAGCTGATAACCGCTGTTGAGATAGGGTTCGATGTCGAGTTGCAGCCCGGAAAGTCGCGCCTGCGCTGGTGTATTTTGGTTGTAGACGGCATAGGCCCGGGCCATTTTGGCGAACTGGTCGCGTTCCTTCGGCAATACGGCACGCGGATCGCCGATCACTGCCCAGACCTTTATGCCGCGGCTGGTGGCGGTGGTGATGAAACGTCGCAGCGATGCGGTTTCGGTGACGTTTTCCTGTGTTGAATCCAGCGGCACCGTGATGAAAACAGTATCTGCGCGATGACCGGCCAGCAGGGTCATCGTGGAAGCGGCCTGTTGTTGCCATGCCGAAGGCTCCCATACCCACAAGGCGCGGCGCGGCGGTTCGGCGGCAGACTGTGCTTCAAGGCTTGCCGAGCGGATCGTCAACTGCGCTGCGGTCGCCGGACATTCCACAACCCAGAAACGCCAGGCAGTCTTGTCCAGCGCGTCGGGCAGCGGGTAAGCGGTATCGAGGTCTCCGGGATTGATGTTGCCGAGCGTCAGTGATTCGCCCAGTTTTTCGCGCACAGCATCTGCCGCGCCGATACGAAAGAGTCCGTCGGCCTGAGTTTCGAGTTTCAGAGCGAGCGCGGCGCCTGCAGGCAGGCGTGATGAGCCGCTTGCACCGGAAAGCAGTGCGCCTGCCGGTGCCTGACCCGGGGCACATTCGAGCCGCAGCCTGCTGCCGTCCTGTCGCAGTACCGCGCGGTTCTCGCGGCCGAAAGTCGTGCTTTTCAATTGCGGCAGCAGTTCTGCAGCAACCGGAACGGAGGGCTGTGCGCGAGGGCCGTCCTGCAGCGGAATGATTTCGTGGGGGACGGCGGTGCGGGCTTCACCCTTTGCGTTTTTAAGAATGATGCCTCCCGACAGTGCACCGGCTTCCCTGCGGTTGAGCAGGCGAGCCCAGCGCAGTCGCTCTGCAGCGACCGGGATTTCCGTCATGGCGCAGTCCGCAACACGATTTTCCGCGGCCACTACGCTGATGCGGCTGCCGCCGGGTTGGAGCAGTGTATCGAGCACCTTGATGCCGGCCTGTTGCGGCGTGCCCGGGCAGGTGCCGAGCCACGCCGCAGGCGATGCGGTGCTGATCATCAGTAACAGCAAGGGCAGGTGGCGGCTGTGCATCATGGCGCCGCCCCTGCGGTTTCGAATTCGAGTTGCAGACGCCCGGCTGTTTTTGAAATCAGCAGTGTTGCGCCTGCGACGGACGTCACGGTTTCGGGGGTTGTTTTGACCAGCCGATAGTGTTTCGGCAGTTGCAGGACGAGGTCGCTGATCGGCTGCGGCGATTCAAGCAGCAGCGTACGCCGCGAGCCTTCGTTTTGCACCTGCCAGGTGATCTGGTCACGCGCAGTCCACCAGGTTCCGAATTCGCGCAGCGATCCGAACCAGGCGCGGTTTTTTAATGCCGCGACCAGGCGTTTCTGGAAATCGAGTTTGTGGTCGAGCACATTGGGGTGGATCAGCACGACGTACAGTCCGCCGTAACGGCCGATACGGTCGGCGACAGCCAGCGCCTGCGGCAGGCGGTCACCGAGTTTCGGTTTGTGTTCATCCTCGATGGTGATCGGAAATTCATAAATGGCCGT
>CBHTVL010000074.1:0-8082 GCA_966096475.1 uncultured Burkholderiales bacterium | reverse complement strand
GCCTGCAGATGGATAATGTTTGTTGTTTTCATGGCATTAAACTGCGGTTTTTATTTTTAACTCATTGGTTCAGCGCCGTACCCGCGACGCGGGTACGGCCCTGGAACCGATTGTTAGACCCGCGGTGCATAAACGCAACAAGGCCTTTGGCCTATCGGGGGCTGTAGCAACGCTGCCCCTTCTCATAGTCCTTTGGGTTGTAGCTCCTGGGCTCCAAGCAGTAAGGGTCGTAATGCTCCCCGCGATCCTCAATCGCCACATTGCCCTGCTCATCGTTCAGGACCCTGAATGTATACGAATGCCCTGGGAGCGTCGTGGCACGGACGAAACGAGGTTTGTTGAAGATCGAGTCGCATAGCGCACCGCACAAGAGGTGGTACCCTTGAATCTTCATCACATGGAGCTGAAAGTTGTGGTCGCCGGGAAGAATGTACAGGTGCGATGCCAGAGTCGGCGACTGAGGTGGCTTCCCATCGACCTTCACTAGCAAGACCGCGTCGCCCCAAGTTCTGATGGTCGATACCTCTGACTCCGGTTTGGGTGGCCCCTCGTACATGTGCTCAGAAATTGTCGCGCAGCCCGCGATTGAGAGTGATGCAAACATGCCAATGCATGTTGCTACGCAACGCTTCATGTGGTTCCCCTTCAGGGGTAAGTCAGGATTATTCGGTCGGTGCTATCGAGAACCTGAGTGTTACCGTCGGTCCCGGTGGGTCTAACGTGAGAATTCAGCCGACAACAACGGCAACGCCGTTGGAGGTCGGCTGAAATGAAAGGTTGGGCAGCTCATACACCTCGACACAAAAGCAAGGTCCATAGGTACGCTATAAAGATCGCCAAACTCGTTATACCCACGCTCACTGCAAAAAGAGTCCAAGCCTTAGCCGACCGTTCTTTCAGCGTACGTGCCAGCAAAACTACACAAGCAACAGCCGCAATCGCTAGGCCAGCGAGAGTGATCGAGGCGCCAAGCTGGCTGCATGGTGCGCTGGTAGTGGTTTTCCAGATACCGGCGACGAAAATCACGGTCGAGACTGAGAACAGAACCGTGGACAGCTTGCCTAATGGTAGTGCTTTCGATGCACTCACTTAAGATGCCCAACTAGTTTTATACGGCAAAAACGACTGTTAACATCCCGCGCCGATACGTCCGTTTGTTCATAGGATTCAAACCCTTGCATTGAACACCACTCCCGACCCGGTGTGATAACAAAGCGACAAAAACGTCGCTTGCGCACCCAACTCATTGTTTTTATGAACTAATTTTCAATGGCGAAAATCATAACCCATTGATTTTATTGTATTTTTTAATGCACTTCACCGCCGCCGCTTCACCGCAGACTTCACCGGCGCCTTTGCCGACCGCCGATACCAGTTGAGAATCTCCTCACCGGTCCAGAACACCACGCCCTTCTCATCACGCAGCCTGCGGAACACGTTCTCGAAATACTTGATCCGGTGCGGCACGCCCGAGATATAGGGATGCACGGCGATACACATCACCTTCACCCGGTCCTTGCCCTCTTCATACAGCCGCTCGAACTGATCCATGCAGCGTGATTCGAATTCCGAAGCGACGTTGTGCTGCACCATCATCATCGCGATGTCGTTCAACTCCAGCGTGTAGGGCATCGACACGACGTTACCGTGCGCGGTCTTGATTTCGCAGGGTTCGTCATCAACCACCCAGTCGGCGAGATATTTGATGCCGGCTTCGGCCAGGTAATCCGGTGTGAACAGGGTTTCGGTCAGCCCCGGCGCCAGCCAGCCGACGGGCGCCTTGCCGGTGAAGGCTTTGATCTGCTTGACCGTGCGCTGGATCATCGCGCGCTGGTCTTTTTCGATATGGGTCGGCTGCTGGTCCCAGGAATGGCCGACAAACTCCCAACCGGATTTCAGCGACTCTTCAGCGATACGCGCGTAATCCACACAGATGCGACCGTTGGTGAACAGCGAGGCCTTGATGTCCAGTTCGTCGAGAGCCTGCTTGATCCGCCAGAACCCGACGCGATTGCCGTATTCATGCCAGGCCCAGTGCGCGAAGTCCGGCAGACGCGTGATGTGCGTCGGCGGCGGCAGCACCTGCCGCGGCATCGGCCGCTTGATGTCCCACACCTCGACGTTGACCACCGGCCACACGATCAGGCGCACGCCCGCGGGCGGCTTCATGGGCAGACGGTCGATCATGGGAACATAAGGCAGGCGTTTCGACGGGATCATGACGGCTCCGTAAAAATTGATTGGACTGCCTGATTATAACGACGCCTCGCCGAGATTGAGCAGCCCTGCGCATTGCACTAACATCGTGCATCCCCACAAGAAGAACCACGGAAGAACAACATGGACCTGCTGCCCTGCCTGCCCCCGATCGCAAACACCCGCGCCCCGAAAATCCCCACCCCCGCGGGCGCCTGCGACACCCACTTTCACCTGTTCGGGCCGCGGTCAAAATTCCCGTTTGCCGATTCGCGTTCCTACACCCCGGATGACGCGCCGCTCGAAGACCTGCTGAAAATGCTCGATGCGCTGGGCATGACCCACGGCGTCATCGTCCAGGGCAATGCCCACGGCACCGACAACAGCGCCGTGCTCGATGCGCTGCAGCGTGAACCCAAACGCCTGCGCGCGGCCGCCATCGTCAAACCCGACACCGGCCGCGACACGCTGAAACACATGGCCGGCCTCGGCGTCAGGGCACTGCGTTTTCATCACATGCCCCACGGTGTCGGCTTCAGCCCGCTGGGCATGCAGTCCTTCGAAAAACTCGCACCGATCATGGCCGACCTCGGCCTGCACGCCCAATTCATGATGGACGCCAATGCGCTGGACAGCGCGCTGCCCTTTTTCAAAAACTGGAAACTGCCGGTGGTGATCGACCACATGGGCAATGTCGATGGCAAACTCGGCGCCGACCAGCCCGGCGTGCAGCAGATGTGCAAGCTGCTGGGCGAAGGCAGAATCTGGGTGAAGGTGTCAGGCTCGTACCGCGTCTCGACGCAGTATCCAGATTACCCGGATTCAAAACCGATTCATGAAGCGCTGGTACGCGCCAATCCCGATCAGATCATCTGGGGCACGGACTGGCCGCATCCGCGGATGGAAAAAGACATGCCCGAGGACGGTCATTTGCTGGATCTGTTCAATGCCTGGACCCCGGACGCGAACCTGCGCAAAAAAATCCTCGTCGACAATCCGCACAAACTCTACGGCTTTTGATCGGCTTCGAAGCTGCTTACGTGCAAAGGGCCGCGTCACTGCGGCCCTTTGATTTTCAGAAACCCGGGGCGGCAGCAACGCCGGTCAGGCATCCCCGGCCAGCAGGTCCGACAGCTTCGCCAGTGATCCCGGCGGACCGAAGCCGCGCGCGGCCTCGAACAGCGCTGCAGTCTTGGCCTTGCCCATCACCGGCTCAACGAGCCCTTCGAACTTGGCGCGCAGCGCATCCCAGCTCATCGGGTTATCGGGATGGCCCATGACAATGTCGGTATGTGCTTTGACGTGCTCGCCGTCATCCAGCGTGACATCAAGGTAGGCGCGATACGGCGGCTGATCCGCGACCGCCTCCAGTTTCACCAGCGGCACCAGATTCGCCACCGCCGGGTCGCGCATCGTCGCGTCAACAAAGTCGGTCTGCACCACGCGATAACCGCTGAGCCCCATGGAGATGCAGAACGGCACGCTGAATTTTCCCTCCAGCGGCGTGCGCGGTGCCGTCTTGCCTGCGGTCACCAAGGCATTTGGATGCACGCGCGCATGCACGGCGGTGATTCTGCGGCCTTTAACCTTGTCAGCGATGGAACGCGCCGCCTGCGTCGAGGCATGGGTTGCGCGGCAGCTCGCAAAAGGCTTGAAGCTGTTGCCCAGAAGCTCCCAGTTCACACCGAAATCGTCGAGCGTCGGCACTTCGGTTTCGCGATTCTGGATGAAGACATCCAGCAGGCCCTTCTCCAACTCATAGAGGTGTGTCGCTGAAATAAAGCCGTTGGCTGCCAGCTGCGCAGCCAGGATACCGTCCATCGCTGCCTTGCCGGCATGGAAGGGTTTACCGTGCGTGCCGAAGGAGCCGACCAGACCACCCGCCGTCGTTGCGGCCACCCCGAGTGCATAGGCGATGCGCTGTTCATCCAACCCCATCAGGGAGCAGGCCACTGCGGCTGCGCCGACACGACCGAACACCGACGTCGGATGCAGCCCGCGGCGCTGCAGGCTGCGACCAACACCGGGAGGCCCGCCGCCGCCGAGTTTGGCCATCACCTCGAATCCGGCGATGAATGCCGCGATGGCCTGCTTTTCGGAATAACCAAACTCCTCGGACAGCGCCAGTGCCGTCGACCAGCACGGGCCGCTGGGATGCCCGGCCCCCATCGGGTGCGTGTCGTCGTAATCCATCGCATGGGTCATCGTGCCGTTGGCCAGCACCGCCAGCGCCGGCGTGGTGCGGCCGCCGCAGAAAATGCGCGCCTTGCCCGTGGCATTCCAGGCTTTAATCACCGGCAGGATCGGCAGCACCGGCGCATCGCGCGACGCCCCCACGGCGCAGCCGATGAAATCAACCAGCGCACGCGACGCGGCCTCCAGCACGGCCGGCGGAAACTCACGGTTTTGCGTGCTGGCAATGAAGGCGCTGAGCTGGCGGCCGCGCGTCTCGGCGGGACGCGCAAGCGGTGCGGCTTTTGCAGCTGCGGTGGACATGTTCGGTTCCTCTTTGTGTGCAAACGAGCAGGACCGGTGCGTACAGCATTCTTTTTACTACAAATCAGCCACTGCCTGTGATGACTGGCCGGTCATCCCGAGTCACAATTTGTTCGCAGAGCGCACGACTGCCTGTTCACGGTTGCCGCCACGCAAGGCGCATGGCTAGAATCAAAGATATATATAGTCACCGCGCAGCCAGAGCCTGGTCACCTGCCTGCAAAGCAGACCACCACGAACCGATCAAAGGAATCATCATGCCGCATTGCAAAGTTTTAACCGGTGCGCTGGTACTGCTCGGTATTTGCGCGAGTTTTGCGGTGCCTGCCGCAGAGGCCCCGGCGTCATACCCGTCCAAACCGATCCGCATGATCGTGCCGGTCGCTCCAGGAGGCGGTGCAGACATCACCACGCGCACCATCGGCCAGAAACTGGCAGAACGCTTCGGCCAGCAGATCATTGTTGACAACCGCGCCGGCGCCGGCGGCATCGTCGGCCTGGAAATCCTCGCGCATTCAGCGCCGGACGGCTACACAATCGCCCAGGGCGGCGTCGGCCCGATGGCGGTCAACCCCAGTCTGCATGCCCGGCTGCCCTATAACCCGCTGAAGGATTTCGCACCCATCCTGCGCGCGGTATCGGCACTGAACGTGCTGGTAGTGCACCCTTCGCTGCCGGTGCATTCTGTGAAAGACCTGATCGCCCACGCCAAGGCCAACCCGAACAGGCTCAACTTCGGTTCCTCGGGTCCGGGGCGCGCCGACCACCTTGCCGGCGAACTCTTCAACATGATGGCCGGCGTGCGCATGCAGCACGTGCCCTACAAAGGCGGCGGCCCGGCGATGGTGGACCTGCTTTCCGGTAACCTGCAGCTGATTTTCGCCACGGTATCGACGGCCACTGTGCACATGAAATCCGGCAAGATCCGCACCATCGCCAATACCTCGGCCAAACGTTCCGACCTCTTTCCCGACCTGCCGACCATCGCAGAATCGGGTCTGCCGGGTTTCGCGATCGACAACTGGTATTCCTTCGTCGCACCGGCTGGAACACCCAAGCCGGTCATCGACAGGCTCAATGCTGAAATCACCCGCTCGCTGACACTGCCGGATGTGAAGGAGAGGCTTTACGCATTGGGCATCGTGCCCTTCGTCACCTCGACCCCGGAGGAATTCAGGACTTACCTGACCTCCGAAATCCAGAAATACTCAAAACTGGTCAAATCCGTCGGCATCAAACCCGAATAAGAGCCACGCAAACGACCTTCCCCTATTTCTTGCCGACCAGTTCCAGCTCCGTCAAAAACGCCTTCAGGTCCGCATAATCCGCATCCATATACTTCTTGGTCTCCGCGGCATTGCGGTATTCGTTATCCCAGTTGTTCTCCGCCAGCTCCTTTTTCCACGCATCGCTCTGGGTGAGTTGCTTCAGCGCGTTATCCCAGTAGGCGATCTGCGCCGGCGTCATGTTCGGCGCACCAACGAAACCGCGCCAGTTCGAAACGACGGCATCAGCTCCCTGCTCCTTCCAGGTCGGCGTGTTGGCAAAAATCCCGCCCAGACGCTGCGGCGAAGCGATGGCCACCAGCCGCAAGGTGCCCGCTTCAACATATTTGCGCATCAGCCCCACTGAACCGGGCACGGCATCGACGTGACCGCCGAGCAGCGCCGTGATGGCATTGCCGCCGGACTGGAAAACCGGTGTCTTGGTCTTGCGCAGATCGATGCCCGACACCTTCAGCGCCATCGCGATGCCCTGATGGTTGGGATTGCCGAGGCTGGTGGCGACGCCGAAGCTCAGCGAACCCGGATCCTTTTTCATGCGCTCGATGATTTCGCGACCGCTCTTGATCGGCGAATCGGCTTTCACCGCGACGGTAATGTATTCATCAAACAGGATCGCCAGCGGCGTCAGATGGGTATAAGTCAGCGGCGCGCGGCCGGAAATGTGGTTGGTCAGCAGGCTTTTCGAGGCAATGGACACGAAGTGGCCGTTGCCCGGATGCCCCTGCAGATAGGTGTAGGCAATCGCACCGCCGCCGCCCGGCTTGTTGTTGATGGTAATCGATGCAGTACCGGCGAGCTTGCGCTCCTGCAGGATGCTCTGCACCAGCCGGCCGGTCGAATCCTGACCGCTGCCGGGCGCGGTGTTGATCACAATCTCGATGACCTTGTCCGGCTGCCAGGTCTGCGCCATTGCCGGCAGACCGGCAGCAAGCATGGCCGCGCCGAGCACCGTCTGCATGGCCATGAGTATCGTGTTGCGCTGTTTCGAGTCTTTCATTGCTGCTGCCTCCTCCGCGATTAACACCCGTTCATCGAATTGCAGCTCGGCGTTTAACGGCTCCTCGCTGCAGCCCCCAACCAGGGCCGGTCCTTGTAATAATGATTTTCGAATCCCGCGATCTTTTCCGAATACTGCTGGGTACGGGCAATATCGTCGAGTCCTTCGAGCAGGCAACGCTTGCGCACCTCGTGGATCTCGAATTTGTGGGCTTTGCCCTGAACGTCGGTCACGGTCTGCGCGGCGAGATCGATGCTGACCTTTGCGCCGGGCTGGTCCTGCAGCTGGCGACGGATCGCGGCGCACTGCTCTTCCGGCAACGTCAGTGCAAGCAGGCCGTTTTTGGCGCAATTGGCGGCGAAGATATCACCGAAACTCGGCGCGATCACGCAGCGGATACCGAATTCATACAGCGCATAGACCGCGGTCTCGCGCGAGGAGCCGCAACCGAAGTTACGGTCGGCAACGATAATCCCTGATTGGTCATACGGTGCGGCGTTGAGCATGAACTCGGTTGGCGTGCCGTCGGGCTTGAAGCGCGAGTCGTAGAACAGGATCTCGCGGTACTTGGGCCCGCGCGGCACCTTGTTGAAGCGTGTCGGGCACAGCTGGTTGGTGTCGATGTTCGCTTCGTGCATGGGCACGGCGATGGCGGTCAGTGTGGTGAATGGCTGCATATTTATAACCTATTGATTTATTTAATTATTTCTCTAACGTCAGCAAGATGGCCCTTGATTGCCGCTGCGGCCGCCATCGCCGGGCTGAGCAGATGGGTACGCCCGCCCGGGCCCTGCCGGTTGCGAAAATTGCGGTTCGAGGTCGAGGCGCAACGCTCGCCCGGCTGCAGGTTGTCGCCGTTGATCGCAGTGCACAGCGAGCAGCCCGGATCGCGCCATTCAAAACCGGCGTCGGTAAACACTTTGTCGAGGCCTTCGGCTTCGGCCTGGCGTTTGACCGCCATCGAACCCGGCACCACCCAGGTCATCACCTTGGCCTTGCCGTGTTTCGCCACTGCCGCCGCAGCGCGCAGGTCTTCGATGCGGCCGTTGGTGCAGGAACCGATGAACACGCGGTCGAGTTTAATGTCCTGCAAGGCCATGCCGGCAC
>CBHTVL010000073.1:0-8090 GCA_966096475.1 uncultured Burkholderiales bacterium | reverse complement strand
TACACCGGGAACCAATCTGTAACTAATTGTTTTTATTTATAATTATGCTTGGCCGGAGCCGGTTTTGACGGTGCCCAATACCCGTATTTCCCGCTGCGGAAAGGGGATTTCGATGCCATCGCGGCGGAAGGCCTGCCAGATGCCGGCATAAAGTTCGGAGCGCAGGACTGCCTGACCCTGGTCCGGGTCGATGATCCACACGCCCAGGTCGAGATTGATGCCGCTGTCGGCAAAGCCGGTAATCAGCGCGCCCGGTGCCGGATCGGCGATGACCCGCGGATGTGCGGCCGCGACTTCGATCATGAGTTTTCGTGCGGCATCCAGATCCGTGGCGTAGGCGACCTGTATCGGCAACGCAACCCGCACCTTGCGGTCGGTAAAGGAATGATTGACCACCGTCGAGGTGATGATGGTTTCGTTCGGGATGATGGCTTCAAGGCCGCCATTGCCGCGCACCACGACATAACGCGCGGTCATCCGCGTCAGCGTGCCCGAATGTTCACCGATGGTGACGACATCGCCGATGCTGACCGAGCGGTCGAGCAGGATGATGAAGCCGCTGATGTAATTCGCAGCGATTTTCTGCAGGCCGAAACCGATGCCGACGCCGAGCATGCCGCCGAACACCGACAGCACGGTGAGGTCTATGCCCACCGCCGGCAATGCGATCAGGAAAGCGGCCAGCAGCAGGATGATCTGCGCGAGCTTGGAGAACATCACCCGCAGGTTGATCTGCAGCGTGGTGGCTTTCATCAGGCGCGTTTCGATCAGGCGGCCCAGCCACAGCGCGACGAGTAGCGTAACGACCACCGACAGCGAAGCCTGCAGCACCAGCAGCAGCGAAATCTGGTGTTTGCCCGTGGTGAAGCCGACATCGTCAAGGATTTCGCGCAACGCCGGCCACAGTCCGGTGAGGTGGATGGCGACCCCGATCCACGCCAGCCAGCTGATCCAGCGTTCCGATACGCGCAGCCAGTCGCTGGGGGCGAAGGTGTGACGCATCGCATAGATCGACATGCGGATCAGCGCCATCGCCAGCAGCAGCGTTGCCGCGACATCCAGCAGCGGCGTTTTCTGCCAGTAATGCAGGATCACGCGACCGATGGTGATCATCACCAGTGCCGACAGCGGGAACATCAGCCGCTGCAGGCTGCCGACGCCCAGTGCCTGGGTGACGTCCATCGGCGCATGGGCGTGGACACGACGGTTGTAGCGGCGCGCAAGGAACCAGCCGATGCCGATGCACAGCAGCAGCACGCCGACCTGCCACAGGATCTTGATGCTGTGCAGGTCTTCCCAGAGGTCGAGCAGCAGACCGTGGATTTCAGCGGATGCGGTCATGGAAGATGACAGGGGTTGCGCAGTATTTCGGAAAAAACATTTTTCGGAAAAATCATGTTAGCACGCAGGGGCGGCGCGTTCAGCCCGCAGCGCGCTCCAGCGCCACGGCAAAAAAACCGTCGGTACGGTGAACATGCGGCCACAGCTGCATGTGATCGCCGCATTCCAGTGTGAGGCCCTGCTTCTGCAGCAGCGCGCCGCAGTTCAGCGCGCTGAACTGCGGGTGGGCGGCGAGGAAGGCGTCGACAATCTGCTGGTTCTCTGTGGTGAGCAGGCTGCAGGTCGCATAGACCAGCCGGCCGCCGGGTTTGACCAGCCGCGCCGCGGCATTGAGGATCGAGGTCTGCTTGACCACCAGCTCCGCCACACCTTCCGGCGACTGACGGAATTTCAGGTCGGGATTGCGGCGCAACGTGCCCAGACCGCTGCACGGTGCATCGACCAGCACGCGGTCGATCTTGCCGGCGAGGCGTTTCACCTTGGTGTCGTTTTCATGCGCGATCACCAGCGGGTGCAGATTGGACAGGCCGGAACGTTTCAGCCGCGGCTTCAGTTTCGACAGGCGTTTTTCCGAAACGTCAAAAGCATAGATGCGGCCCTGTGAATTCATCAACGCACCGAGCATCAGCGTCTTGCCGCCGGCGCCGGCACAGAAATCGACCACAAGATCGGTGCGGCGGGGCGCCAGCAGATAACCCAGCAGCTGGCTGCCTTCATCCTGCACTTCCACCGTGCCGCTGGTGAACAGCGGATGGCGGCTCAGTGCCGGTTTGCCCTGCAGACGGATGCCGATCGGCGACAGCGGCGTCGGTGCGGCAGCGATACCTTCGGCTTCCAGTCGCGCCAGCACTTCGTCGCAGGTGGCGCGCAGTGTGTTGACGCGCAGATCCAGCGGCGCTGATTCCTGCAACGAGCGTCCGAGCGCGCGGATGAAATCCTCATCATGTTCCGGCAGACGTTCGATGACCCATTGCGGCAGGTCGGCTTCAACCGACAGCGGCAGCGTGCCCTGTGCGCGCGTGCTGTTGAGCCATTGTGTTTCTTCGCTGGAGCACAGTGCGCCGAGTTCGCGTCCGCTGTAGCCGCCGATGCGAGACAGCCATAACAGCAGCAACTGGCGGGGCGTGGCCTCCGGCGCGATGTAGTCCAGCAGCAGCTTGCGGCGCAATACACCGAACACCGACTCGGCGACAAAGGCGCGGTCCTGCTGACCCAGCGCCAGACGGTCGCGGAAATAGCGGCTGAGCACGGCATCCGCCGGATATTCAAAAGTCAGTACGCGGCTCAGCGCGCTGGCGGCTTCGTCAAGTCGGCTGTGCGAAGGACCGGAGCGCGTGTTGACCACCGGTTCTTCGGTTTTCTGGCGGGATTTTTTATACGGAGGTTTCATCGGTCGCTGACCCTGATTTCGCCGACGAGTTGCTCTCCCGAGACCTCGCCATTGCGGTTATAAAAACGGATGCGTACCGGCAGATTGCGGTAGTCCGTGGCGAGCCATACGGCGAGGCTTTCACTGTCGCGTTCACGCACCTGAACGACGGGAATGGTGCGCAGGCGGCCCAGCGGCGTGTCGATGCTTTCCGGCGGCAGCACATCAAAACTCACCATGTCGAGGCGTGCGCCGCGCGTGAACGGAAAACGGATGCGTCCCGGCGCCGGCGGCGCCAGCGCGAGCTGATACATGAAGCTGATGACGTCCTGACTGTCGGCCGGCAGTTCGACCGTGGTCTGCTGCGGCATGCGGCCCAGCTTGACCTTGTGCTCGTTCCAGTCGAACACCGCGATCGATTCTTCGGTGCGGCTGCCGCGTTTGACGCTGGCGAGAAAACGTTCGGGGCGCAGTCCCTGATCCGACAGCGTGCCCTGACTCAGATAGTTGTAACGGTGCGGCCGGAACATTTCGATCAGACCGGTGCTTTCCGACTGACTGCCCAGCCGGTACTGCGTGCCGTCGAATTCCCAGGTCTGCACCGTGCGGCCGACCGGTGACTGGTCGGGCCCCATCGTCAGCTGGTAGGTGATCTGGCCCTTGCGCGGGAAGCTCGGCATCGGCGGCGCTTCAGGCAGGCGGAATGCGGTGGGCGTCGCGCTGGCGGTGACTACCGGTTCAGCGGCAGCCGGCGGCGCGGCTGCTTCCGCGGCGATTGCCGGGGCGATGTCGGGCACGACCGGAGCTGTCGCCGGCACGGCTGCGTTGGCGGGCGGCGCTGAAGCGACGCGTTGCCGTTGCGGAACAACCGGTTTTGCCGCAGGTTGTGGCGGCAGCGGTTGCAGGCGTGCGGTCAGCGTCGGCAATGGCGACGGCGTTTCCGGCGGCATCAGCCACGATCCGCCGAGCAATGCGGCATGGGCGAGGAGGGAGATTGCCGCGGCCGCAAGCATGCGCCGCGCCGCGCGGCCAGCGCTCATGGTTGTCCCGCTTGCGGCATGTCGATCTTGACGATGACCTGCTCGTAACGGCTGCCGTCATCTTCGATGATGCGCATTTTCACCGGCAGCATCGCGTGTTCGCGCGCCAGCCAGATTTCAGTGGCGGTGTCGCCGGGTGCACGCTGCTTCACCAGATGGATGACGGCGAGGCGTCCCATCGGCGTATCCAGCGCGGTGTCCGGTCCGTTGGCGTAACGGTATTGATCGATCTTGCGGCCGTTGGTCATCGCAAACTTCAGGTCGCGCACCTGATCCGCATTAAGGAACAGAAACTGGTACATCACCGACAGCCGGTCCTGCGCGCCGGGCGGCAGCGCCGCGGTTTCGCTGCGGCCGTCATGGTTCAGCGTCAGCGTATGCGCGGTCCAGTCGAAATCGGCGCGCACGCGCCGCGCATCGCTGTTGCCGCGCGTCGCTTCAAAGGTCAGCGGACGCAATCCGCTGCGATCGACCTCGCCGCTGCTGGTGACGCGGGCCGGACGGCGCTGCACCAGCGCCAGCACGCCGGTGGCGTGGGTTTCACTGACGATGCTGTAACGGCCGTCGCGGATCTCGAATACATCCTGCATCAGGCCGACAGGTGCGCCGTTGAGCGAGACCTCGTACCGGGCCTGCACGGTCTGCGGCGCGGCAATGGCTGTTGCGGCCGGCAGCAGCAGCGCCAGCAGCAAGGTGATGATCGTGATGATCCGTTCAGGCATCGGGTGGCGGTGACAGCAACGCGCCGGCGGCATTGCGGACAGCGGCAATCCGGACGCAGCTGTCCGCATCCAGCGTCACACGGTCTTCGCACAGCCAGCGCAGGGCCTGCGGGTAAATGCGGTGTTCTTCAGCGAGTACGCGTGCGGCGAGTGCATCTTCATCATCACCGGGCAGCACCGGCACTGCGGCCTGGATGATGATCGGGCCGTGATCGAGTTGCGGGGTGACGAAATGCACCGTGCAGCCGTGCACGCGCACGCCGGCGTCCAGCGCCTGACGGTGAGTGTGCAGTCCGGTGAAAGAGGGCAGCAGCGAAGGATGGATGTTGATCAGCCGGCCGCGGTAGCGGTTGACGAAGTCTTCGGTCAGTACGCGCATGAAGCCGGCAAGAACGACGATATCGGGCCGGTGCGTGTCGATGGCCTGGGCCAGTGCGGCATCAAAACCGGCGCGTTGTTTATACTGACGGTGATCGACAACGGCGGTGGTGATGCCGTGTTCTGCGGCCGTGACCAGCCCCTTGGCGGCCGGATCATTGCTGATCACCGCGCAGATCTGCGCCGGCAGCTTGGCGGCAATCAGCGACGCCATATTGCTGCCACGCCCGGAAATCAGTATCACAATGCGTTTCAGGATGCTGTTTCCTTGTCAGGCCGAATCAGTTGAACCTTAAAACACGTCAGACCACAATGGTCTGTGCTTCACCACGCTTGCGGCGGCGTACTGCGCCGATGCGCCAGACGCGTTCACCGGCTTTTTCCAGCAACGCCTGCGCGCGTTTGGCGTCTTTCTCCGCGACCACCAGCACCATGCCGATGCCGCAGTTGAAGACGCGGTGCATTTCACTGTCGGCAACGTTGCCGCGTTCCTGCAGCCAGCGGAACAGCGGCGGCAACGGCCAGGCATCGCTGCGCAGTTCGGCAGTCAGGTTTTCACCCAGCACGCGCGGCACGTTATCGACCAGTCCGCCGCCGGTGATGTGCGCAAGACCTTTGACATTGATTTTCTTCATCAGTTGCAGCACCGGCTTCACGTAGATGCGTGTCGGCGCGAGGATGGCATCCTTCAACGCGCGGCCGCCGATTTTTGATGTCAGCTTGACGCCGGGCTGGGCGAGAATGCGACGGACCAGCGAATAACCGTTGGAGTGCACGCCGTTGCTGGCGAGGCCGAGCACGACGTCGCCGGGCTTGATGCTGCGGCCGTTGATGATTTTTTTCTTTTCGACGACGCCCACGGCAAAGCCGGCGAGGTCGTATTCACCGGCCGGATACATGCCGGGCATTTCCGCGGTTTCACCGCCGATCAGCGCGCAGCCAGCCATCTCACAACCGGCGGCAATGCCCTTGACTACGTCGGCGGCCGAAGGCACATCGAGCTTGCCGCAGGCGTAGTAATCGAGGAAAAACAGCGGTTCGGCACCCAGCGTCAGAATGTCGTTGACGCTCATTGCGACGAGGTCGATGCCGATGGTGTCGTGGCGCTTCCACTGGAAGGCCAGCTTGAGTTTGGTGCCGACGCCGTCGGTTCCCGATACCAGCACCGGCTCGCGGTAACCGCGCGGCACTTCGAACAGCGCGCCGAAGCCGCCGATGCCGGCCATCACGCCGGGGCGCATCGTGCGTTTCGCATGCGGCTTGATGCGGTCGACGAGGGCATCTCCGGCATCGATGTCGACGCCGGCATCACGATAGGTCAGCGATTTGCGGGTGGGGGTTTTGCGTTTCAAGGGAATTCCTGCGTGTCTGGAGTGGGGTCCGGTGATGCTGCGGGGCCGCGCGGAGTGCCCTGCTAAGATACGCATCCGGCAGCCGGTCTGGCCGTCACGAATTTTATCTTAAATGGGTATCCAGGGTTCCGTTCCGAAGCGCTTGCAGGCAGGGTTGTGTGCCGTGGCACCGGTCATTGCGTTTGCCCGGCAGTTTCGCGGTCTGTGCCGGCCATGAGGCAGCTTGCGCTTGAACTGGCGTCGCGGCCCGCGCCGACGCTGGCCAATTTTGTCACCGGCGGCAATGCCGAGGCCGTTGCGGCCTTGCGTGCGCTGGCTGAGGGCGCGCCGGGTGAGCGCTTCATTTATCTGTGGGGTGCACCGGGCAGCGGACGCAGCCATCTCTTGCGGGCGGCGCTGAAGGCGCTGGCGGATGCGGGACGCCGGGTGCGGCTGTTCAGTGCGGACGAGCAACCGGTCGCTGACGAGGGTGCAGAAGTTGTCGGCGTCGATGATGTGCAGCGTCTCGACGGCCAAGCCCAGGTTAATTTATTCAATATATTCAATAACTTGAAGGAATCCTCCGGAATGCTGGTGGTGACCGGGGATTGTCCGCCGGCAAGGCTGTCGCTGCGCGCGGATCTGCTGACGCGGCTGGCCTGGGGGCTGGTTTATGAAGTGCATGCACTGAGCGAAGAAGACCGTCGTGCGGCAGTGCTCGATTACGCGAATGCGCGCGGCTTCATGCTGCCGCCGGAAGTCACCGATTACCTGCTGGCACGCGTGCCGCGCGACTTGAGTTCGCTGCGCGCGCTGGTCGATACGCTGGACCGGGTGTCGCTGGAACAAAAACGCGCGGTGACGGTGCCGCTGGCGCGTGAAGTGCTGCAGCTGGTGCAACAGAAAAACTGAAACGGAAAACCCGATGATTCTGGCGTTGTTTGATCTCGACAATACCCTGCTTGCCGGCGACAGCGATTTTGAATGGGCGCAGTTCCTGATCGACCGCGGCGTGCTTGACCGCGAGGTGTACGAGGCGCGCAACCAGGCGTTTTATGACCAGTACAAGGCAGGCACGCTGGACATCCACGAATTCCTCGACTTCCAGTTAAAGCCGCTGTCCCGTCATCCGCGCAAGGTGCTCGATGAATGGCATGCCGATTACATGCGCAGCCGCATCCTGCCGATGATCCGCCAGTCGGCGCGTGATCTTGTCACGGCACATGCCGGCGAAACCCGCGTGCTGATCACTGCGACCAACAGTTTTGTCACCGCGCCGATCGCGCGCGAATTCGGCATCGAGCATCTGATTGCGACCGATCCCGAGGCCCGCAACGGTGAATTCACCGGCGGCGTCGAAGGCACGCCGTGTTTTCGCGAGGGCAAGGTCACGCGGCTGGAAGCGTGGCTGGCCGCACACGGGCAGAGTATTAAAAGTATTGAAAAATCAACGTTTTACAGCGATTCCCACAATGACCTGCCCTTGCTCGAGCAGGTCACCCATCCGGTGGCTGTTGATCCCGATGCCAGCCTGCGTGCGCAGGCGACCGCGCGCGGCTGGCCGGTGATGAGTCTCGGCTGAGTGCTGCTGATGCCCATGTATAATCGCGCCGTTTTCTCCTTGCGGCGCTTGGCGCAGGTGCATCAATGGATGTAACCCGTCCCACATATGGCGCTGACTGACATTCCCGCATGATCACCAAGTTTCTCGGCCGCGTGTTTTCGGGCCGCATGTTCAAGTCCGCGAAACCGCGGATCATTCCCGTGGCCGAACACGGCATCACCCGTGAGCGCATCGGCAGTTGCGCCTTGCGCACCTGCGACGCCTTGCAGGAGGCGGGTTATGCCGCTTTTGTTGTCGGCGGTGCGGTGCGCGACCTGATTCTCGGCCGCACGCCCAAGGATTTCG
>CBHTVL010000072.1:0-8120 GCA_966096475.1 uncultured Burkholderiales bacterium | reverse complement strand
GCCGGGCACCTCCAGCACGCGGCGCATCGCTTCGCGCTCCATCTTGATCGACTCCTCAAGAGAGATGTTCGGCACACGATCGATCGCCGGTGAAATTGAGCCCTCCTTCATTTCCGGGATGAATGCGGTACCGAGAAAAGGCAGGAGCAGCAAAGCGCCAACGAATGCGGCAAGCACACCGGTAACCGTCTTGCGTTCATTGGCCAGCGCCCAGTGCAGGCCGCGCAGATAAGGGGCCTTGATCCGGGCCACCAGCCAGGTATCGTGCTCGGCGCCGCCCTTCAGCATGTAGGAGCACAGCGCCGGCGTCAGGGTCAGCGACAGCACCAGCGAAATGAACAGCGCGATGGCGATGGTATAGGCCAGCGGCGCGAACATTTTCCCTTCCATGCCGTGCAGCGTCATCAGCGGCAGGAACACGATAATGATCACACCGATACCGAAAATCACCGGAGTCGCCACTTCCTTTACGGCGAGCAATACCGTGCGCAAGCGTTCCCGCGGATCGGCATGGCCCAGCCGGGCATAGGTGTTCTCCACCACCACAACCGACCCGTCGACCATCAGGCCGATGGCGATGGCAAGACCGCCCAGCGACATCAGGTTCGCCGAAAGGCCGTAGTGGTTCATCACCATGAAGGTTGCCAGCGGCGTAATCAGCAAAGTCGCCACCACGATCAGGCTGGAGCGCAGGTCGCCGAGGAACAGGACGAGCACAATCACCACGAACAGCACGCCCTCCAGCAGCACCTTGGTCACCGTCCACAGCGCGGCATCCACCAGTTCAGAGCGGTCGTAGTACGGGACAATCTTCAGATTGCCGGGCAGCATGCCCTTGGCATTGATCTCGTCAACACGGGCCTTGATCCGCGACACCACTTCCTTGGCATTGCCGGCACGGATCATCATCACCACGCCGCCGACCGCTTCGGTGTGGCTGCCTTTGACCATCGCGCCGTGGCGCACCTCTTCGCCGAAGGCGACCTCCGCCACATCGCGGATATACACCGGCGTGTTGCCGACTTCTTTCAATACGATATTGCGGATGTCATCGAGGTCCCTGACCAGTCCGACGCCGCGCACCAGATACTGCTCGGGACCCTGCGGCAACACGCCGCCGCCGGCGTTCGCGTTGTTGCGTGCCAGCGCCTGCCACACGTCCTGGATCGTCACCTTGTAATAGCGCAGGCGGTCGGGATCGACCAGCACCTGATACTGGCGCACATAGCCGCCCGTGGAATTGATCTCGGCGACGCCCTGGATCGAACGCAGCAAGGGCCGCACCACCCAGTCCTGGGCGATGCGCCGTTCGATCAGCTCTTCGCGGGTCAGCTCGCGTTTTCCGTCGTCGGGACGCTCCAGCGTGTACTGGTAGACCTCGCCGAGCGCGGTCGACACCGGGCCCAGCAGCGGTGTCACGCCGGCCGGCAGCCTCCCGCCGGCCTCGATCAGCCGCTCAAGCACCAGCTGGCGCGCAAAATAAACGTCGGTTTCGTCGGTAAATACCAGCGTGATCAATGACAGGCCGGGGCGGTTCAGCGAACGCATTTCGGTCAGCCCCGGCAGACCGGTCATCGCAATTTCAACCGGCACCGTGACAAAACGTTCGACTTCCTCGGGTGAACGTCCCGGCGCCTCGGTGGCAATCTGAACCTGGACATTGGTGACGTCGGGGAAAGCATCCACCGACAGCTTGCGCGCGGCATTGATACCGAAGGCAAACAACACCACGGCAATGACGACGACAATCAGCCGCTGCGTAATCGCGGCACGGAGCAGTGCGTCCATGGTTTATTGCGTTCCGAGCGTCTGGCGCTTGCGCTCATTGTTGAGATGGAAGGCGCCGCCGGTGACCACCGTGTCACTTTCTCCCACGCCGCCGAGGACGACACGGCGGCCCTGGTATTCAATGCCCAGCTGCACCGGCTGCAGACGGTAAAGATCGCTGCCCGCCTTCACGAACAGATGGTCGCGGTTCGCCTCTCGTACAACCGCATCGGCAGGCACGGTCATCCTCAGCTGCGGTTTGCCCTGGATCAGCACGCTCGCGAGCATGTCCGGCTTGTACTCGCGCTGGGGGTTGGGCAAATCGAGACGGGCCTGGACAGTCCGGGTCTGGGGATTCACCACCGGACTGACAAATGTCAGCCGGCCGTTGACGGTGCGTCCCGGCAGTGCCGCAACCTCCACGGCAACATCCTCGCCGATGCGGATCGCGCCGGCATTCTGCTCGGGAATATCGGCGACAACCCAGACGCTGGACAGGTCGGCGACAAGAAACACCGGGTCTGCGGGCTGCACCACCTGACCTTCCGTCACTTTGCGCTCGATGATCGTGCCGCTGACCGTGGCCACCACCTGCGACAGCGAATTGATGCTGCGCGTCTCGGCCAGGCGGGCAATGGCTGCACCCGACATGCCGAGCACCTTGAGCTGGTCGGCCGCCGCTCCGAGCTCGGCTTCGGCCATGCTCAGCTCGCTCTGGCGGCGTTGCAGCTCGGCGCTGCCGATGACGTCGGCATCGAACAACTGCTTCGCGCGTGCTGCGCTGCGTGATGCCAGTTCGCGCTGGGACTGCGCCTTCACGTAACCGAGCTGTGCTGATGACAGCTCGGTACTGTTGATGGTGGCCAGCACATGCCCGCGCCGGACATCCTGTCCGACGGTCGCCTGCAGATCGGTAATACGACCGTTAACCGGTGACCCGACACGGGCCATGCGGTTCCCGTCAGCCTCGATGCGTCCGGGCACCCGCAGCACCTCACGGACTTCGGTACTGCCGGGAACACCGGTCTGCAGTTGGGCCGCCAATGCAGCATCGACACTGACCACCAGCGGATCGCGGGGTGGCGCAGATGTTTCGGGCGCCGTTTTTTCGCCGCAGCCCGCGAAAACCAATACTGCCGTGAACAGTGCAACAAGCTTCATGTTCTACCTTTCGCCAAACGGATCCAGCGCCTGAAGGCGTTCGATCTCGATCCACGCCGCCTGCCGGTCAAAACGGATCTGGTTGTATTCCCTGCGCACGCTGCGCAGCGTGCGCTGCGCATCCAGCACTTCCAGAAAGCTGCGTTCACCGAAACGCCAGGCCGCTTCGGCCACCTTGAGCGCCGATTCCGCACTGCTCAGCAGCCCGCCCTCAAACGTTTCCACCTGGCGCTGCGCGATACTGGCGCGTGAATAAGCGACATCGAGTTCCCGCAGCAGTTGCACCCGCTGCGCCTCGATCTGGGTCAGCGCAAGATCAATGCCGGCCTGCACCTGGGCAATCTGGCCATCACGGCGATTCCACAACGGCAGGGGCAAGGCGACGCCGAACAGCGTCTGCCGGATCTCGGGGTCCTGGGACTGCGTAATGCTGAGGGTCGGCTGCGGCGTGCGCAGCGCACGCTCCTGATCCAGCCGCGCACGCATCCGGTCATACTCGGATGACAGTACCCGCAGCCGCGGATTGGCGTCGAGCATGCGCCCCTGCAACAGCGTCAGGTCCGGGAGCGATGCCACGCCCGGCAGGATGCCATCGGCTTCAAACTGCGCCGGCAGCGCATTGCCCGACAGGCGACGCAACAAACCGCGTGCCTCTTCAACCTGGAGCCGCGATGCATCCGCCTGTGTCCGCGCCGTCAGCACCTCCGCCTCGGCGCGTACCAGTTCAAAGCGCGGCGCTTCGCCGGCTTCAACCCGGCTGCGCACCCGGGAAAAAATATCCGTGAGCAGGGCGAGATTTTCAGCGGCCAGCCGCGACTCTTCCTGACGGCGCAGCAGCTGGAAAAACGCCGCCCTCGCCTCGAAGCCGACATCCAGCCTGACGGTCTGCGCACCGGCATCCGCAGCGGACACACCGAACCCCGCCGCACGCGCACGTGCATCACGGACCGACGGCGTTTCGATCGGCTGCGACAGCGTCAGCTGCTGCGCACTGCCGGTGGCAGGCATGCCTGAGCGCGGCTGCCAGCGGCCGCTGCTCAATGAAACTTCCGGATTCGGGTATGCCCTGGCAATGCCGGTCTCTGCGACCGCGACTGCCCGCTGCTGGGCGGCAGCAGCAATTTCAGGATTGTGGGTCAGTACTTTCGACAGCGCCTCGGCCAGCGTGACACGAACAACACCGCTTGCATAAGCAGGCACTGCAGTAGTGCAAACCAGAACAAAACCGCACAGCAATGTGCGCACCGCATCTCCCCTTGATGAATAGCCGTTGAACTGCGATCACCACGATCAAACACTCCGCATGAAATAAACATGCAAGAAGCGGACCGGTGCAATGCACCTGTCAAGCAGGCCGGACTAGGAGAGACAACGATGGTTACAAGTTCCCGTGGAAGCGGGGAAATTTGAAAAGATTATCCGGATGCGATCATTCAGGATCAAATGCGGTATCGCCGTTGGCTTCGGCTTGTCCCGTCGGCACGATCGCGTGAAAATCCGTCAGCTTTCGATCAAGTAAATGTGACGGGATTACGTTCTGTAATCCCGAGAATAGCGATTCAATGCGTCCCGGATAACGCTTCTCCCATTCGCGCAACATCGCCTTCACTTCCTTGCGCTTGAGATTTTCCTGCGAACCGCACAAGGTGCAGGGAATGATCGGGAATCCCCGCAGTTCGGCAAAGGCTTCGAGATCGCGCTCCTCGCAGTAGGCCAGCGGCCGGATCACGATATTTCTGCCGTCGTCGGACACCAGTTTCGGCGGCATCGATTTCAGCTTGCCGCCGAAAAACAGGTTCAGGAAAAACGTTTCGAGAATGTCATCACGATGGTGGCCCAGCGCGATCTTGGTCGCACCGAGTTCCTGCGCCACGCGATAGAGCACGCCGCGGCGCAGCCGCGAACACAGCGAACACATGGTCTTGCCTTCGGGGATCACCCGCTTGACGATGCTGTAGGTGTCCTGGTTTTCAATGTGGAAGGGCACGCCGAGTGCCTTCAGGTATTCGGGCAGCACATGCTCCGGGAATCCCGGCTGTTTCTGGTCGAGATTGACGGCAATGATGTCGAAAGCAATCGGCGCATGGCTGCGCAGATGCAGCAGGATATCGAGCAGCGCATAACTGTCTTTGCCGCCGGACAGGCAGGCCATCACCTTGTCGCCTTCGCGGATCATGTCGAAATCGGCAATCGCCTGGCCGGCCAGACGGCGCAGTCGCTTGACCAGCTTGTTCGATTCGTAATGATCGCGGCGTTCGCGGTTTCTGCGCGGCGTGATGTTGATGACCTGGGTATCCATGGCGTTTTACTCCGGCGCGGAATGAACCGCGCCTGTTGAGGCATTCAAAGGTTTACGGCAAAAGTTACAGCACAATGCTGCGGCCGCCGTCGACGGCAATGATCTGGCCGGTGACATAGGGTGCCGTAGCCAGAAACTCCACGGCACCGGCTATGTCGTCGGGCTCGCCAACACGCTTCAGCACGCTCCGTTCCAGTATCTGTTGCCGCTCGTCTTCATTCTGCCATTCCGGACCGTCAGGCCACAGGATGGCGCCGGGCGATACGCCATTGACGCGCACCTCCGGCCCGAGTTCGAGCGCCAGCGACCGCGTCAGCGCCAGCAGGCCGCCTTTCGCCGCGGTATAGACCATGTGCTCCGCCAGCGGCCGTTCGGCATGAATATCGATGATGTTGACGATGCAACCCTGCGCGCGGCGCAGTTCGGAGGCTGCCGCCTGTGACAGGAACAGCGGCGCCTTCAGATTGGTACCCATCAGGTCATCCCAGGCCTTCGCGTCGATCTGCCCCAGCGGCGTCGCGTAAAAACTCGATGCGTTGTTGACCAGCACATCCAGTCCGCCATAGGCCGATACCGTCCGCTGCAGCAGTGCGAGCGGCGTTCCGGCTTCCAGCAAATCGGCCTGCACCAGCACGGCCGATCCCGGCCGCAGACCGTTGAGTTCATGCACCAGCGTCTGCGCGTCATGCTGAGAACGGTTGCAGTGCACGACCACATTCGCGCCGGCGGCATGCAGCCGGCGGCAAATCGCCGCGCCGACGCGTCGCGCGCCGCCGGTGATCAGTGCGGTCTTGTCCTGCAGTGATGCGCTCATCGCAGCATTTCCAATCCGGCAATGTGACGTAAATGGTTGTTTATTTTAGCGTATTATCCCGCCGTGACTTTTCAGCCCGAGAAATCCACCCTGCCTGAACCGGATGCAGACGCCCTTGCCGTCAGCCGGGAACTGCAAACCCTGATCAACGCCGAAATCGCAAACGGCGGCGGCTGGATCAGTTTCGCGCGTTATATGGAACTCGCACTGTATGCGCCGGGGCTGGGTTATTACAGTGCCGGCAGCCGCAAGCTCGGCGCGGCCGGCGACTTCATCACCGCGCCGGAACTCTCGCCGCTGTTCGGCCGCACACTGGCGCGCCCGCTGGCCGAACTGCTGGCGCAAGGGGTTCACGACATCATCGAACTCGGCGCCGGCAGCGGCGCGCTTGCAGCCGTGGTGCTGGAAGAACTCGCGGCGCTGGATCAGTTGCCGCAACGTTACCGCATCCTCGAAGTCAGCGCCGATCTGCGCGAACGCCAGCAGCAAAGGCTGCGGACCCGCATTCCGCAATATGTTGATCGCGTCGAATGGCTGGACCGTCTGCCGGATCACCTCAATGCGGTCGTCATCGGCAACGAAGTGCTCGACGCCCTGCCGGTGCATCGCATCCGCATCGAGAAAGACCGGGTTGAAGAACTTGGCGTCACTGCCGGTGCGCAGGGTTATGCCTGGGCGACGCGGCCTGCCACCGGTGCCGTTGCTGATGCCGCCCGGCAACAGTCATTGCCTGACGATTACGAAACTGAAATCAATCTCGCCGCACCGGCACTGGTCCATGATCTCGCCAGCCGCCTCGACCACGGCGCCCTGCTGTTCATCGACTACGGATTTCCGGCGCGCGAGTTTTTCCATGCACAACGCAACCGCGGCACGCTGATGTGCCATTACCGCCACCACGCGCACGATGACCCTTTTCTGTGGCCGGGCCTGCAGGACATCACCGCCCATGTCAATTTCAGCGCGGTGACGCAGGCCGGCACAGCGCTGGACCTGCTCGGTTATACCAACCAGGCACAGTTCCTGATCAACGGTGGCATCACCACACTGCTCGCTGAAATTCCCGCCTCTGATGTCGCACGGTACGCGCCGCTCGCCGCACAGGCCCAACAACTGCTGTCGCCGGCGGAAATGGGCGAGTTGTTCAAGGTCATCGCACTGGGCCGCGGCATTGCCGCACCGCTTTCGGGTTTCGGCCGCGGCGACAAATCCCACACGCTCTAGTCCGGACACACGATTCCGCTATCATGGCCCGGCCATGGTTGCCGGTCGCCCCTTCCTGCTGCTGATCGTGTCGCTGTCCGCCAGCGCTCTTGCCTATGGCGCCGACTCACCGGAAACCGCACAGGCCCGCGCCCACTGGGCGCAAAGCCCGCATGGCCGCATGCTCGAACGCATCCTGCCGCCGGCGCTGGAACCGCAGCGGTTGCCAGAACCGCAGACCGAGGGCGCGAAACTCCTTGCCCGCTACTGTGTGCAATGCCATTACCTGCCCAGCCCGCGCATGCACAGCGCCGCACGCTGGCAGCCGGTTCTGGAACGCATGGTGTGGCGCATGCGCGGCCAGGGCAATATGGGCCCGCTGATGAAAGAAATGATGGCCGGTGTTGAAGCGCCACCGGAAAGCGAAGTCACCACGCTGAGCGCTTATCTGCGCAAACACGCGCAGCGCGAAATCGATCCGAAACACCCCGCGCTGCAGACCGGTGCCGGCCAGATGTACCAGCTTGCGTGCTCGCAATGCCATGCGTTGCCGGACCCGCAACAGCACAGCGCCGGCGAATGGCCCGGGGTGGTCAAACGCATGCAGGGGCATATGGCCTGGGCCACCACCGTCGTCGGCGTGCGCGAACTGCGCACCAACCCGGAACTCGATACCGCGGAAATCCTGCGCCTGCTGCAGCGGCACGCGCGCCGCTGAAAATTTAACGCAATCTCAGATTTTCGGGATCGCCATGCCGCGCTGCACCGCAGGCCGCGCCGAGATACGGTCATACCAGCGCTTCACGTTCGGGAAGTCATTGAGATCGGTCTTGTGCCACTCGTGGCGGGCAATCCACGGATAGGTCGCCATTTCGG
>CBHTVL010000071.1:0-8124 GCA_966096475.1 uncultured Burkholderiales bacterium | reverse complement strand
CCGCATCGCTGCCGCCGCCGGGCGGATTGGGCACCAGCAGGCGCACCGGGCGCGTCGGGTAATCGTCACCGGCTGCGGCCTGCGCAGGCAGGGCCGGCGCGAGCGCACACAGCATGGCGGCGGCAATGAATACATATCGGTTTTTAAACATTATTCAACTCCTGATCCGGGTCAGCTTATTTTCGTCAATTCAAACAAGGGCTTCATCGCCGGCAACTGCTCCAGCGTCCACAGCTGCTTCAGCAACGCATCAATCTGCGGCGGCGCCAGCACGCCGGCCGCCAGCGGGCGGAATTTCTCCTCGATCTCGGCGTCGGTCATCGGGTTCTTCGGATGACCGCGGTGGTATTCGACACGGATCGCTTCACGCGTGCCGTTTTTCATGATCACGTCCATGTCGCAGAGCATCGCTTCGGGCTCGCGGCTGTTGGCTTCTTCGGACACCGTGCATTTTATTTTGCTCACCAGATCAAGCAGCGCGGGATCGTGCAGATAGGGATCATCGAAGTACGGGATATCGACCGAACCGTATTTGAGCGCGACGCCCGCGGTGTACGGCATGCTGTGATCGGCGGTTTCACGGTTGGCGGGCTTCCACTTGTCGGGGTCCCCGGCCATCATTTCAATGGCGGTGTGCAGCGTGCGCACCTGGATTTCGGCAATGTCATCGACATGCCTGACCTTCTTGCGGGCTTCCAGCGCGGCGTGCACCACCGACTGTGAATACTGGCCCAGCGGATAACGCTTGATCAGGCAGTCCATGATCCTGAACGACGGGTTGCCCTTGCCGCCGAAGGGCGCGAGCTCAAACGGCTGACGGGTCACCGCAACAAAATAACCGCCGCGCCCCTCGAACACCGGATCGGGACCGGTCATGCCGCGTTGCGCCATCTGCGCAAAAAAGATCGCGTTGCGGCTGGCATTGGCATAGGCACAGCCCTTCCACATCGACACATTGCCGATGCGCGTCTGATACAGCGCGACATTGGCGGCAACGGTGATGCTCAGCGCGGTGGCGATCTGCTCTCGGTCGAGTTTCATCAGTCGCGCGGCACCGAGCACGCTGGCCATCGCACCGATGGTGGTGTGATCAAAACCCATCGGCTTGAAGTTCACGATGTCGCACATGCGGCAGAACATTTCATAGGCGATTACCGTGGCGACGATCAATTCGCGTCCGTCGGCCTTGCCGATCTCGGCGGCGGACAGCAGCGCGGCAATGCTGTCGCTGGGATGCCCGGCTTCACGGCCGATGTAACCGTCGTTGAAATCAAGGTAACGGATCATCACGCCGTTGGCGAACACTGCGAGATCGGGACTGGTCTGCTGTCCCGTACACAGGATGGTCGCCGGCTCGGTGCTGGTGACAGTCGCGGCCTGCGCCAGCGCGATGCGCGTCGGTTCGCTGTCATAACCGCCGAGCGCACAACCCAGCGCATCGATGATCATGCGCTTGGCCTGGTGCACGACTTCGGGCGGCAGGTCTTCGTAACGGAGGTCGGCGGCCCAGTGGCCGAGGCGTCGTGCGAGGGTGGTCATATTCCGGAAACAGATTGGCGTTGAACGGCGGTCATTGTAAGCCATGCCCTCGCGGGCGATTCCGCGGTCAGGCCTGCCGGTCAGAGAAAAATCCGCACCACAATGCGTTGTGCAACAAATTCGCAGCCGCCTGCGGACTTCGTGTATAAAATCCCCACCCCGTTCACTCTCCGACTGCGAATCCACTTGAGCACTGAATCCCCGAAATCCGCCACCAAGGCGCAGCTCGACTTACTGCTGCTCAAACTCCCCGGCGTCAGCGCCCGTACGATCAACGGCCTTGATGCCTACTTCGTCAGCGACAAGATGTTCGCCTGCATCAGCGGCAGCGGCGTCGGCCTGCGCCTGCCCGCGGCCACCGCGACGGAACTGCATTTTTCGCGCGACCATGTCAGCGCCTTCCAGCCCGGCGGCATTGCAGCAACGCGTGAATGGATCCAGATCACCCGCGCCGATGCGGCGGATTACGTGAAGGATCTGGAGCTGTTCCAGAACGCGCTGGACTTTGTGAAGGCTGCGCGATCGCGCTAGCCGTTCTCAGGCCGCGGATGCGGCCAGCGTCTGCTTGTAGGTTTCCTGAATGATCCAGGCGTCGAAGCTGGCGCGGTGACGGTGGTGCTCGATGCCGGCGAGGATGCGGTCCTTGGTTTCGTGCCAGCGCGCCATCTGGTCTTCGGACAGAATCATTTCCAGCGGACTGACGCTGAACTTCATTTCCATCTTCGCTTCGTAGAACAATGTGGTCAGCCAGGGTTTGTCGACCACCCAGGCGTCGGTATACAGCGTCTTGCCTTCGAGCAGCTGGTTGAGATGGGCGGCGACTTCACGCAAGGGCTTGCCGTAGGTTTCGAGAATGTCGCGGGCGATGCGGTGCACTTTCTCGGCGTCCTCGTCCCAGTGGTCCCAGTCCGGTGCGGGATGAATCAGCGAGCAGAACTTGGTATCGTCATCGAGGGCGACGCCGACTTCGATCGGATAACTGCCGTTGCCGAAACCGGAAGCCTCGACGTCGATGATGATCGGTGTTTTCCTGCGGCTCATGTCTGCCCCTGTGGGTCCGGCCGGCTGCGCGGGCCGGAATGCGCTGCAGTTTACTTCGGAACCGCACTTCAGTGATCATACGGATGCAACAATCGTGATTTACCCTGAATGCACCGCCGCAGGGCATTCAAGCCGGCATTCAAACCCCTCATACGGAACGCTTTCCCCATGAATACCACCATCGTTCAAGGCATACAGGCCGCCGTCGCCCCCGTGTTCATGCTGACCGCCGTCGCCGCGATGATCGGCGCGCTGGCGACAAGGCTGTCGCGGATCATCGACCGCGCACGCTGGATCGAAGAGCGCCTCGACAGCCAGCGCATCAAGAATGAAGACGCCGCTTACTGGGAACTGCGCCGGCTCGGGCTGCGCGGCAGCGTCGTCAACTGGTCGATCGGATTTCTGGTGTTCTGCGCGCTGTTCATCGGCGTCACTGTTGCCGGGCTGTTCCTCGACGTGACAACAAACTCGGTGACCGACAGTTTTGTGCGCTGGAGTTTTCTCGGCGGCATCATCTGTTTCGCCTGCGCGCTGATCTGCTTTCTCGCGGAAACGCTGCTCGCCACCCACACGCTGCGCTTTTCCAAACAATCCACGGCAAAGCGCCTGCCTCTGGAACGCACCACGGACTCAAAATAAGTATTTGTTTTTATTAACTTATTTCAGGTAACGCTGTTCCAGGTGGCGGCGGAAGTGCTGCGGATTGAGCGCTTCACCGCTGGCCCGCTGCACCAGTTCCGGCGTCGGCCACAGGCTGGCCTGTGACCAGATGTTGTTGCCCATCCAATCGAATACCGGCTTCAGATCACCCTGCGCGATACGCGCATCCAGATCCGGCGTCTCGCGACGGATCGCCGCAAACCACTGCGCCGCGTACATCGCCCCCAGCGTGTAACTGGGGAAATAACCGAAGGCACCTTCGGTCCAGTGCACGTCCTGCAGGCAACCATCCTTGTAATTGCCGCGGGTGTCGAGGCCGAGCAGCTGCTGCATTTTTTCATCCCACAGCGCCGGGATGTCATCGGGCTCGATGTCGCCCTCGACCAGCGCACGTTCGATTTCGTAACGCAGGATCACATGTGCCGGATAGGTCACTTCATCGGCATCGACACGGATGAAACCGCGCTTCACCCGGGTCCACAGCCGGTAGAGATTGTCCGGTTCAAAAGCCGGCTGGTCGCCGAAGTGTTTGACCAGCAGCGGCGCCAGAACGCCGGCAAAGGCGCGGCTGCGCGCGAGCTGCATTTCAAAGGACAGGCTCTGGCTTTCATGCACGCCGTAGGAACGCGCGGTTGCCACCGGCTGGCCCAGCCATTCGCGCGGCAGATTCTGTTCATAACGCGCATGGCCGGTCTCGTGAATGGTGCCGAGCAGGCTGCGTGAAAAATCGTCTTCGCTGTAACGCGTGGTCAGGCGCACATCTTCGGGCACGCCGCCGCTGAAGGGGTGCGTGCTTTCATCGAGACGGCCGCCGGCGAAATCAAAACCGAGCAGCGTCATCACCTCGATGTTCAGCGCGCGCTGCGCCGCCACCGGAAACGGACCTGACGGCGCAATCACCTTCTCCGCAGCCTGCCTGGCCTGCGCGCGGTTGATCAGATCGGGCAACCAGGTTTTGACATCACCGAAAATGCGGTCGATGTCCGCGGCGCGCACGCCGGGCTCAAACCGGTCCATCAGCGCGTCGTAGCGCGACAGCCCCGTGTCATCGGCGAGCAGCTGTGCCTCCTGCCGCGCGAGTTTGACAACCTCGCGGAAATTGCCGAGAAAACCTTTCCAGTCATTCGCCGGACGCTGGCTGCGCCAGGCATGCTCGCATTGTGCGCCGGCCAGTGTCTTGGCTTCGACCAGCGATTCCGGCAGTGCATTGGCATCGCGCCAGTCGCGACGGATTTCACGCAAATTGGCGCGGGCCAGAGCATCCAGCGGTTCCTGTTCCGCGGCATCGATCCAGCCCTTGAGTTGCGGATCGGTGCGGGTGCGGTGGATCAGCGCAGCCAGTTCACCCTCCGCCGCCGCACGCGCCGCATTGCCCTTGGGCGGCATCATCGCGTTGCGGTCCCAGCCGACAATGGAAGACAGGTGGAAGTAGCGGTACAGCCGCGTGTAGATGCGGGTCAGTTCGGTGTAACGGGGAGTGGCGGTCATGGGCTCTTGATCATCGTCGCAAAAAAATAAAACCCGGCTCAATACACGGCTCAGAAATGCACGCCCAGCGTCAGCATGTAACCGGCGACCCCGAGAAAATTGATTTCGCCGCTGAACAGTTTTCCGGACACACCGACCGCAGGAACGATGGCCGGCGCCACACCAAGGGCATTCAGCGGGATTTTGTCCTTGTACTGGTCTTTGTAGCCGTGAATCAGGCCGCCGGTGATCTTGAAGTGCATGTCGGGCAGTGATGTCAGCGGCTGGTAACGCTTGCCGGCATAAAAATACTGCGAAGACTGGTTGAAGGAGTTGTCGAACTGCGATCCGCCGAAAACCCATTGATCAACGCGCTGGTATTCCAGATTGATCAGATGCTGGTGGTTGTTGTGCTCGGGATTGTAGTGATAGTGCTTGGTATAGACGCTTGTTTGCAGCAGCCAGCGCGCCTCGTCCATCGCCAGCGCCGGCGCGGACAGCAGGCAACCCGCCAGAAAGACCGCTGCCGGACAGCGGAAACCCGCAGATCCGGGAGGCACGATGACAAGGCCGTCCCGTAAATGCTCAGAAGTTACCGACATAATCCTTTTTCACCAGTTCGACGCCGTTGTGCCGCAGGATGTTGTACGCCGTGGTGATATGGAAATAGAAATTCGGCTGGGCGAACTTGAGCAGATAGTCCATGCCCTTGAAGGTGTAATCCTGCTTGCCGAGTTTCAGCGTGATGTCGCGGTCGGCGCTGGCGTCGATGGGCGCCTGCGGCACGCTTTCGATGAAGGCGACGGTTTTGGCGATGCGCGCTTTGAGTTCCGCAATGGTCTGTTCGGTGTCTTCGTGCTTCGGCACCTCGACGCCCCCCAGACGCGCCACTGCGCCCTTGCAGATGTCGCAGGCGACCTGCACCTGGCGTGCGAGGTGAAACATGTCGGGAAACAATCGCGCCGTGGTCAGCGCCGCGGGGTCGAGTTTGCGTGCGTCGATGTGCACCTGCGCCTTGTCGAGCAGCGCAGAGAGGTTGTTGAGCATGTGCACGAATCGCGGCGCACTGGCGGCATACATGGTGATGGGCATGGTGTTGTCCTGATGTGAGTGATGATTCGGGCTTCAGCGTAACTAAGTCAACGTGATGCGGCTTTTTCGAGCAGGGCCTTGATCTTCGGTTCGGGCTTCCAGTAACCGGGGCCTTTCAGGAATTTTCCGTTGGCGTCGTAAATCGGCTTGCCGTCGGCGCCCAGCTTGCTTTCATTGCTGTCCATGATGATGTCAGGCCGTATTTCAGCGCCTCCGAGCGGCAGTAGACAATGACATCGCCCAGCAGATCGGCCATCGCCACCAGAATGTCCGCGGATGGCGCACCCTGCTGTGCGGCAGCGACGATCTCGTCAATTTCATGGACCTCATCCAGCAGCGTGGCCTTGAACCTGGTCAGCCGGCCGACAACATCTTCCGGCAGTGCCGGATTGTCCCGGGCAGGCAGTTTGTACATGGCATTCATGGCAGCAATGCGCTGGGCGAAAGTTTTGGTCATGGGCAGGGATTCAGGGGGTGGATCGGGGCGAAACGGGAGTCCGCTTCGTGCTCGTCTTGCGTGACAGGCGCTACTTTACTTGCCTTTGGCCCGCGGCACACGGACATTGCGATGCAATAAACAGGCAAATGTCACTTGTGCGCGTCGGGGAAATGCGACACCGGCAAACGCCACAGGCGCTCATTGCAAGCGCTTGCGCATTGATTTAATGTAGCCCCACAAAAAACGGCCCGGCATGCACGGGCCTGCAGCATCCCGGCAACCGCGCTTTTGATGTACCTGATGTTCCATAAAGGGGGAGTTCATGAAACAGCTTCAAGCAGCTGGCCTGCTGGTATTGGCATTGCTGTCACTGTCCGCAGCCGCACAGGGCGCCGGCACAGCCGACACCATCCTGATCAACGGCAAGATCGCCACGGTCGATGACCGCTTCACGATGGCGCAGGCGCTGGCGATCAAGGACCGCCGCGTGATCGCCAGCGGCAACAATGACGCCGTGCGCAAACATGCCGGTGCATCGACCAAAGTCATCGACCTCAAAGGCCGCACCGTCGTGCCGGGGCTGATCGACAATCATGCCCACTGGGTGCGCGCCGCCGAACACGACGAGCTGCGCTTTGACGGCGTCACGTCCCGGGCACAGGCGCTGAAAATGCTGACCGAACGCGTCGCCGCCAAAAAACCCGGCGAATGGGTAGTGGTGCTGGGCGGCTGGTCGGAAGAACAGTTCACCGATGAAGTGCGCGGCTTCCCGCTGACGGAACTCGACGCCATCGCGCCGAACAATCCGGTGGTGCTGCAATCGGTCTACCGCCACAGCTATCTGAACAGCACCGCGCTGAAGATGGCGAAAATCGACGAAAACACGCCGAACCCGCAGGGCGGCAGCATTGAGAAAGATGCCGCCGGCAAAGTCACCGGCGTGGTGCGCGGCGCAGGCGGCGTGGCTTTTGTCGCCGGCAAGGTGCCGCTGAAGGATCGCGATGCCTGGCTCGACAACACCCGCAAGCTCGCCACCTATCTCAACAGTCTGGGCATCACCGCCTGGGGCGACGCCGGCGGCCGCGGCATGGGCGCGAAACACTATGAGCCCTATCAATACCTTGCCGACAAGGATGAACTGAACGTCCGCGTGTTCTGGACGACGATCCGCCAGCCGCGCACCGTGGCCGAAGTCGATGCGGTGATGAAGGAAATCCCGACGCTGAAACCTTTCCAGGGCAATGATTACTTCAACCACATCGGCTGGGGCGAAACGGTATTCAGTCCGCTGACGACGCAGCTGCTCGCGCCCGGCGGCAACACCAAGCCGGAAGATCTGGCGCAGATGATGCGCATCACGCGTGCGCTGGCGGAACGCGGCATTTACCTGAACTCGCATGTCGAAATGGTCAATGTGATCGACGCCTTCCTCGACCAGTACGAAGCGATGAACAAAGAGACCCCGATCCGCGGCCTGCGCTGGTCGTTCTCGCATCTCGACCAGATCACCGACGTGCAGCTGGCGCGCATGAAAAAGCTGGGCATGAACGCGCAGATCCACAGCCGGCCGCTGATCCAGGGCGTGCTGATGCACCGTATCCACGGCGAAAAAGCCTGGGACATGCCGCCCTTCCGCCGCGTGCAGGACAGCGGCATCGTCTGGGGCCTGGGTTCGGACGCCACAGCCGTCACGACGTCGAACCCCTTCTACACGTTGTCCTTTGCAGTGACCGGAAAAATGATCGGCGGCCACCATGTCAACCGGCAGTCGGTGACGCGTGAAGAGGCGCTGATCGCCCATACCCGCAGCAACGCGCTGATCCTGTTCCAGGAAGGCAATCTGGGATCGCTGGCGCCCGGCAAATATGCCGACCTGCTGGTGCTCG
>CBHTVL010000070.1:0-8166 GCA_966096475.1 uncultured Burkholderiales bacterium | reverse complement strand
CGCACCTTCGGGATCATCACACTGACTGCCCAGCGGCCGTGTCGCGGCGACTTTAGACAGATGCACGCAGAGGTCGGCCGTACCGCCAACGCCGACGCCGACAATCACCGGCGGACAGCTCTTGCCGCCGGCTTCAAGCACGCAGTCGATGACAAAGGTCTTGATCGCATCAATGCCGTCGGCGGGGATCGCCATTTTCAGCCAGGAATTGTTTTCCGAACCCGAACCCTTGGGAATCATCTCGATCGACAGCGTGTCGGCCTGCGCCGAAAAATCGATATTGGTCACCGGCACATGACGACCGCCGGAGGTATGCAGATTCTTGCGCGTGGTCGGATGCACGACGGAGGAGCGCAGCGGATGCTCCTGGGTCGCACGGGTACAGCCGCTGACAATCGCCTGCTTCAGCGCATGGCCGTCCACCTCGACGCCGCTGCCGATCACCACGTTATAGATCGGGATGCCGGTGTCCTGGCACAGCAGATTGGTGTTGTCTTCGGCCACGGTGATGTTGCGGATCATCGTACCGAGAATCGCCTTGCCGGTGGCATTGGTTTCGGCGCTGTCCAGCCGCTGAAAACCTGCCTTGATGTCCGGCGGCAGCATCTTGAGCGCGCGGATATACAGTTCCTTGCACGCCTCTTCAACCTGTTTGAGATCAACCTTCACGAATACACCTTCACCTGAAAGAAAACCCGGAAGCCGCTGCGGGGCGTTGCGCCCGCGCAGGCCGGCTGCCGCGACTGTTGCTTCACTTCACCTGCAGATTGCGTTCCTTGATGATCTTCGCCCAGCGCTCCGACTCGACCTTGATGTCCTTCGCGAACTCCTCCGGCGTATTGCCGACCGTGGTCATGTCGATCTCGGTGATGCGCTTGCGCAGGTCTGCGCCGCCGAGCGCCTTGACGGTGTCGGCATGCACCTTTGCGATCACCGCCTTGGGCGTTCCTGTCGGCACCATGAACCCGAACCAGCCGAGGTTCTCGAATCCGGGCAGGGTTTCGGCAACCGCCGGTACGTTGGGCAACTGCGGCGAGCGCTCCTTGCTGGTCACCGCCAGTGCGCGCAGCTTGCCGGTGTTGACGAAGGCAATGGCTGCGGAGAGGTGGGGCGTGACGAACTGGATCTGCCCGCCAACCAGATCGCTCACCGCCGGGCCCTCGCCCTTGTACGGCACATGGGTCACATCGATGCCCGACGCATAAATGAAGTTTTCCGCCGCGAGATGCGTCTGCGTGCCGACGCCGGCTGAGCCGAATGTCATCGACTTCGGCTTGGCCTTGGCCGTCGCAATGAATTCCTTCAGCGTTTTCGCCGGATTGCTCGGATTGACAACAATGGCCTGCGGTCCGCTGGCGACGTTGGTGATGGCGACCAGATCCTTTTCCGGATTAAACGGCATCTTCGCGTACATGTGCTGGTTGGCCGTGACAATCGACCCGGAGGTCATGAACAGCGTGTAACCGTCGGGGTTCGACTTGGCCGCGATGTCGCCGCCGATGTTGCCGCCGGCGCCCGCGCGGTTATCGACCACAACCGGCTGCCCCCAGCCTTCATTGAGTTTCTGCGCGACCAGCCGCGCCACGATATCGGTGGCGCCGCCGGGCGCGAACGGCACAATGATGCGCACCGGGCGGTTCGGATAAACATCCGCGGCAAACGCGGTGGATGCGGCGAGCATGCATGCCGCGGCGATCAATCCTGCTTTGCTCATCATTTTCTCCTCACGGTCCGGCGTTACGTTGTTTGAACCCGCATTGCAATCCGGAATTCACGATACCCGACTTACAGCCCCAGCGCATCCGCAGCGAGACCGCGCAGATCCCGGGTCATTTTCTTACGCACGGCCGCATATGCCGGCTTTTTCGCGACATTGATCAGCTCGTAAGGATCCTTCTCCAGATCGTAGAGCTCGTCGAGTTCGCCGTTGCGCGCGCGGTTGACCCAGTGAATGTACTTGTAGCGGTCGGTACGGATGGCCCGGAAACTCATGCCGACCAGCCAGGGATAGGCGTTCTCCGCCCAGTATTCGACCAGGAATGACTTGCGCCAGCCGCCGCGTTTGCCGCGAATCAGCGGCAGCAGCGAGCGGCCCTGAATGTGCGCACCGGGTTTGCCGCCGGCGATTTCCAGCAGCGTCGGCGCAATATCCTGCAGGATCACCAGATCACGCACCTCGGAACCGGGTTTGATCGATTTCGGCCAGCGCACGATCAGCGGCGCCCGAATGCCCTCTTCATACGGAAAACGGCGCTCCGGTCCGAGACCGTGCTCGCCGAAGAAATAACCGTTGTCGCCGAGGAAGAGGATGACCGTGTTCTCCAGTTCTCCGGTTTCCTCCAGCGTCTTGAACAGCATGCCGACGCCCTCATCCACCGCCGCCATCATCGCCGCGCGCAGGCGGATCTCCTCCTGTTTGCCGGAGTGGATGGCGTCATGCATGATTTTCGAGGCTTCGGTCTTGCGCAGTTCGACCGCTTCCGCCCACACCGGCTTGTGTTTGAGAAACTCGGTGGGCTTTTGCATGTTCGGTTTTTTCGGGAACACGCAGCCCTTGTACAGATGCTCGTGGCGTTTGGCGGGCCGGTAACCGTCCATCTTGAATGAACCGTCGGCCGCCTGCTCCGCATCCGGATGTACGGCCTTGTGCGCAAACCACAATGACCAGGGCTTGTCGGCGTTTTTGCCTTTGCGCCGGCTTTGACCCTTGATCCAGTCCACCGCCATCGTGTTCATGATGTCGGTGACATAACCCTTGTGCTGCACGTATTTGCCGTTCTCGTTGAGCTTCGGGTCGTAAAGACTGCCGTGGCCGTCATAGGCCACCCAGAAGTCATAACCGGGGCGCGGCTTGCCGTCGTTGCCCATATGCCACTTGCCGATATGCGCGGTCTCGTAACCCAGGCGCTGCAGTTCAAGGTGATAGTTGGGCAGACGATGGCTGGCGAGGTCGCGGGCGACGTTATCGATGATGCCGTGGCGGCTGGCGTATTGTCCGGTGAGGATCGACGCGCGGTTCGGCGAGCAGATCGACGTGGTATGAAAAGCACGGTCGAATTTCACGCCTTCATGGGCGATGCGGTCGATGTTCGGCGTTTTCATGTACGGATGGCCACCGGCACCGAACTCGTCAAAGCGCAGGTCATCGACCAGAATAAGCAGGATGTTCGGCTTTTTCGCTTTGATCTTTTTCATCACGCGCGACTCCGTCAGAAAGTTGCAGCACTCACACCAGATTCAGCAGAAAGGCCAGGACCGCCACCAGCGACACGCCCGCCGCGACAGCAAGCAGCGTTTTCTGCCATTCGCGCCAGTCGAGAAACTCGATCATCAGCAGGCGTGCGCCGCCGGCCATATGCGCGGACAGCAACAGCACCAAACCGGTTTCAGCAAACTTTACCAGCGGGTTCTGCGTCCACTCCAGGAAACGGTCGAGACCGGCAGCGCCGTGGAAAGCCTGGCCCAGCGCCCAGAAGTGCAGCGGCAGAAAGAAAGTCAGCAGCAGACCCGATGCGCGATGGACGATGAAGGCCCAGTACGCCGGATGATTGCGCGCGCGGAAATCGTTCTTCATGCCTGACCTCCGCCGAACACTGCCATCACCGCACGCAGCCCCCACATCGCCAGACTGAGTCCGACGGCCGCTGAAAACACATTGGCGCTGCGGCCGCGCCAGGCGAAGCTTTCAGCAAGGATCGTGCGCAAGCCGATCGGCGCATGCACGGACACCGCAGCAACGAACAAGGCATAGAACATGAACCAGCCGACATTGCCCTGCGTGCGGCCGAGAATTTCGGCACCGCTGAGGCCGCTGCGCACCGCGTAGATCATCGTGATCAGATGCACGACCACGCACAGCGCCAGCACCATTGCGCTGATACGCTGCGCGCCCCACAGCAGCACTTCGCTTCGCCGGCTCATGCGCCGCAACCCCCTCCAAAAATGATGTATAAGCTATTGTTTTTAAACATTTTATTTTTCATCTTATATTTCACCTGACAAGGTCGCAGCCAACACGGCGCGCTTCAGTCCGGCAATGCCGGCGGTCGGCGACAGGCCCTTGGGGCAGCGCTCGGTACAGTTCAGATGGGTATGGCAGGCATGGCAACCGGCATCACCGGCAACCGCCGCGAGCCGTTCGGCGCGCTCGGTATCGCGCACATCATTGACCAGTGTCCAGGCGCGGTTCAGCGCCGCAGGTCCGAGATAATCCTTGTTCCAGGTCACCACATCGCAGGCGCTGTAACACACGCCGCAGCCGATGCACTCAATGCCGGCATCGACGCGCTTGCGTTCCTTCGATTCCGGAGACACCTGCGCAAACTCATCCTTGCGCGTGGTAGCGCCGGCAAAACGCCCGCGTGCCTTCGCCCACTTGTCGAAAAACTCGCTCATGTCGGTGACCAGATCCTTGATCACCGGCAGATTGCGCAAGGGAGCGATTTCAACCTTGTTGTCCTCGGCGACCTTGTCGACATGGGTGCGGCAGGTCCAGCGCGACACACCGTTGACCGTCATCGCGCAGGAACCGCAGACGCCGACACGGCAGGCGAAACGATAGGACAGCGTCGGATCGCATTTGCGCTGCACGTAGGTGACGACATCCAGTACGGTCTGGCTTTCCTGCCGCGGCACTTCGAATTCCTGGAAGCCGCCGTTCTCCTTGCCGCGCCAGATTCTGACCTGAAGATTTTCCATACGCAGGTTCCCGTAAGAATGCTTTTAGTGTGCGCCGCCGGTCGTCGTCGCCGTCACCGTCGGCGCGGGCAGGCACTGAATCATCACATTGACACAGGCGGGTTTGCCGCTGGCCATCGCGCGTTGCAGCGCAGGCTTGAGTTCCGCAACACGGGTCACCAGTTCACCGTGACCGCCCAGTGCCGCTACAGCCAGATCATAACGCGTGCCGCCGGCAAGTTCGCAGCCGTGTGCGCGTTCCTTGCCGTAAGTACGCAACTGGATCTGGTGTTCGGCGTTCCAGCAGGAATCGTTGCCGACCACCACCACCATCGGCACGCCTGAACGCACCGCGGTATCAAACTCCATCAGGTGAAAGCCGAAAGCACCATCACCCATCACCGCAACAACCGGTGCCTTGGGGCGCGCCATGCGCGCCGCAAAGGCAAACGGTACGCCGCTGCCGATGGAGCCGCCGGGGCCGTTGATGATTCGGGTCGGCGCGCTGATGCAGGCCTGCGCCCACTGGCCGATTTCGCCGCCGTCGGCGACAAACACCGCATCCGCTGCGCCCTTGAGCGCTTCCTGCACGGCACGGCCCAGTTCAACCGGATGCACCGGACCGGCATCACCGCTGTTGATGTCGCGCCACGCTGCCGGACGCATGGCCACCGCAGCGGCGACTTCATCAAACCAGCCCTGCGCCGCCTTGCGCGATGCACTTTTGATCAATGCGCGCACGGCCGCCACCGAATCGGCCTGCGCCGACAGGGCAACGCGTGCAGCGCCGAGGTTTTTCACCGAGCGCTGCATCACTTCGTTTTCAGGATCGATCACCACGAACTTGCAGTCCGCCGCCACCGCCGGCGTCTTGCCGAAGCGCAGCGTGAAATCAGGCTGCTTGCCGAGCAGCACCACCAGATCGGCCTTCGCCAGCACGCCGGCAAAAGCACCCAGTGAAGGATCGTTGACGCCGCGCGGGCTTTCCATACACAGCGCCGGCACGCCGGTGGCATCGGCAAGCTGCTTCACCAGCGCCGAAACCGGCGCATGCGACATCACGGGGCCCAGCAGAATCAGCGGCCGCGCCGCCGAGGCAATCAACGCCGCCAGTGCAGTTGCCGTCTTGCTTTCCAGTGCGTGTTCCATCGGTGCAAATTGCGCAGCGGTGGCCAGCGCACGTTCGCCGTCGGCAACTTTGGTTTCGAGTACGTCAAAGGGCAGGCTCAGATGCACCGGGCCCGGCCGGCCTGACCGCGCGATTCGGCAGGCCTTTGCGATGTCGGCACCCAGCGATTCGGCGCTCGATGCCGTCCACGAAGCCTTGACCAGCGGGGCGGCAATGTCCGCCTGACGCATTTCCTGGAAGGAGCCACGTCCCAGTTCATTGAGCGGCGCATGGCCCGACAGCAGGACCAGCGGCGACTCCGAAGCCAGCGCGGTATACAGCGCACCGACGCCATTGGCATGTCCGGGACCGCCGGTCAGCATGACAATGCCCGGCTCGCCGGTCAGGCGCGCCCAGGCATCCGCCATATGTACGGCAGCGCCTTCGTAACGGACATGGGTAATGGCCAGCCTCGCTTCAATCGCCGCGTCGTAAACCGGCATGATGTGATTGCCGGACAGCGAGAACACCCGCGTCAATCCGGCCGCAGCCAGCGACCGCGCCAGAATGTCGGCACCGCGCATTGAGGTCATGGACAGATTCTTCCGTTCAGAAAAAACAAAGGCCGCACGGAAGCCGTGAACAGCAGCAACGCAGGACTTCGCATCGCAGCCCGGTCACGGACCTCCGGCGGCCTGTCGGTTTACGCGCTTTCGTACAGGCGGGTCATCACGAATTCGCGATGGCCCAGAGCCTCGGCTGCCGTCAGGCGGCCGTTACAGGTGCGCAGCATGACTTCGATCAGCTCATCGCCGGTCTGATCAAGATTCTTCTCGCGCTGCAGAAGGCCCGAGCAGTCGTAGTCGACGTGTTCGCTCATCGTGCGCACGGTGCGCGGGTTCGCGCACAGCTTGATCACGGGAATGATCGGATTGCCGATGACATTGCCCTGGCCGGTGGGGAAGAAATGCACCACGTAGCCGGAAGCCGCGCACAGCGTGACCATTTCCGCAGCGGCGGACGACGAATCCATGAACCACAGGCCGGGTTTGGTCGGGGTTTCAGCCTTGTCGAGCACGCCGATGACCTTGCACTTCTTGCCGATTTTCTGGATGTTGCCCAGCGCTTTTTCCTCAATCGTCGTCAGGCCGCCGGCGATATTGCCCTTCGTCGGCTGCGAATCGGACAGATCGCTGGTCTTATGACGCTCAACGACTTCCTGATAACGGTTGAACATTTTCATGAAGTCTTCACGGACCTGCGGCGTCGCGCAGCGGTCGGCAACAATGTTCTCGCCACCGGTGATTTCCGTGGTTTCGCCGAAGCACATGGTGACACCCAGCGGCTCCATCTTGTCGAAAGCGCTGCCGACGGTCGGGTTGGCGCCGCAGCCGGAGGTCGTGTCGGACTCGCCGCACTTGGTCGATACCCACAGATCACTGATCGGGCATTCAACGCGCTGCAGCTCCGAGGCCCACTGCACGTATTCCTTGGCCACTTTGGAGGCGCGCAGGATGGTGTCATGGTCGCCGTGCAGCTCGATGCCGAAACCGGTGACCGGTTTGCCGGTTGCGGCAATGCCGTCGACCACTTTTTTCGCCCAGCCTTCTTCGATGCAGATGACGACAACGGCGGCAACGTTGGGGTTGGCACCCGCGCCGATCAGCGTGCGGAAGTGCAGGTCCAGGTCGGCGCCGAACTGCAGGCGGCCGTAGGGGTGCGGGATCGCGATCGCGCCCTTGATGTTGTTGGCCACTGCTTCAGCCGCCGCGTTCGACAGGTCGTCAACGGGAAGGATCAGCACGTGGTTGCGGACGCCGACGCGGCCGTTCTCGCGGCGGTAGCCCATGAATGTGGTTTTGCTGTTGATCATTGTTCAGTCTCCGGAAATGGGGCGGTGTCTAGTGGCTTGCCAGCCGCTTTTTACCAACGCTTGGTCTTGATGTTGTGCACATGGGCGTGCTCGCCGACCTTGATGTCAGCGACGGCCTTGCCGATGTCAAAACCGTATTTGATGATGGTGTCGCCCTTCTTGATTTCGCGAAGCGCGGCTTTGTGGCCGATGGGAATGTCGTTGATCGCCTTGACCTTGATCGTGGAATCGTCTTCCATGACCCAGCCGATCATCTCCTGACCGGCCTTGATGCCTTCGATGACGGCCACGCCGACCGTGTCCTTTTTGTCGTGTACCAACAAGTGAATCATTGCGCCTCCTGGATGAAATCTGGGTGATATGCAGCCGGAATGAAAACGGGTGTGCAGGGCCGGAGATGCTAACCCCCGCCCTTTCGGACAGTCAACTATATGACCTATATGAATCCACCGGCTGCGTGATAGACTGCCGCGCGCTGCCATGGACACCCCCGCCCGTATTACCGACA